>JAGQQZ010000243.1 GCA_020425915.1 Planctomycetota bacterium
CCTGCGGGCGAGCGGCCGAACGACGGCGAAGCGGCGACGGAGGGCGGGGCGAGGGAACGCCAAGGGGCGGAAGTCGGACTTTCTCGATGTCGAGTGATCGGGCTGCGCGGCCCGCGGCGGCGGGCGCCCGCCGCGGGATCCGGCGCGCGCCTGCCACCATCGGAGATCCCGAACCATGGACTTCATCCATCGGGATTCCTGATCTTGGAACGCGCCCGCCGCGAATGAGGATGCGCACTCCCCCCGTTTGCCCTTGATCCCGAGCGTTCGCGAGCCGAGCACACAACCCCCGACCCTCACGCATCGAGCTGCACCGGCACGACAGCGAATCGGGTCTGGCGGCCACTACCCCGTGTCGCCCCAGCCGGAGACCACGCCGTGGCGTAACCCGTCCGGCACCACTCCGACGACTCGCTACACTTCGAAACGACCCATGATCGCTGCCACCACCCCCCTGCTCCTCGCCCTCGGTCTGTTCACCGCCTCCACGCTCGACGCGCAGTCGCTGTCTCTCGAACTCCGCGGCGGTGGACTCGCCGGCACGACGACGTTCGAGATGGCGGGTGCGCCGAACGCCGAACACCTGCTGATCATCGCGCTCGAGGAGATGCAGACCCCGACGCCGTTCGGCTTCGACCTCGACGTCGCGCCGACTTTCCTCGCGAACTCGTTCGGGCTGCCCGGATTCTACGGCTTCCTCGACGGCAGCGGCGCCGCGACCGCGTCGCTGAGCTTCCCGGCGATCCCGCTGTTCGAGGACGTGCTGTTCTCGTTCCAGGCGGTGACGCGCGACAACGGTGTGTTCGACGTGTCGAACCTCGTGCGACTTACCCCGCAGCTCGTCGGCACGTTCGCGGCGACGATCGACGCGCCGGCGGTTCCGATCGCCGGTGGCGGTCACGCGATCGCGCCCGACGGATCGCTCCTGTTCGTCGGCGGTTCGGGACCGATCGCGCAGCGCTACGTCACGAACCTCGAAGAGTGGTCGACGGCGGGCGCCTCGTTCGGCGTCGGCCTGCTCTCACAGACCATCGGGCTGAACGACGGTCGCGTGCTGTTCACCGGCGGGATCGACGTGACGACCGGTCAGCCGACCTCGGCCGCCGCCGTCTACGACCCGGCGACCCAACAGACGACGACCCTGGCGATGGGAATCGCGCGGGCGGGTCACGGCGCCGCGCTGCTCGGCGACGGTCGGGTGTTGATCACGGGCGGGTTCGAGACGTTGACGCTGACCGACCTGACGACCGCGTTCGCCGGCCTGCGCGCTTCCACCGAGATCTTCGACCCGGCGACGGACACGTTCGCGTCCGGTCCCGCGATGCTGGAACCGCGCGCCCTCCACACGTCGTCGTCGCTCGCGAACGGGGACGTGCTGGTCGCCGGTGGACTGTCGTTGCTGCCGATCGTCAACGTGCCGACGGTGTCGGCGACGGCCTACCGATTCAGCCCCGGCAGCGGATCGTTCGGCCTGCCGGCGCTGATGAGTGCGGGGCGACTCATGCACAGCGCGATCGGTCTGTCGGATGGACGCGTCCTGCTCGCTGGTGGCCTGTCGCTCGACTTCACGACGTTCCTGACGTCGGGCAACCTCGCCGACATCGTCGTCGGCACGCGCGACGACTGCGAAGTGTTCGGCACCGGCGCGTTCGGTCTCGGCGGGTTCACCCAGGTTCCCGGACTCCAGCAAGGACGTGCAGGCGCCGCACTCGCGACCCTGCCGGGCGGCGGTGCCTTGATCGCCGGCGGCTTCGAGCTCGGCATCGACCTGACCACCGGCACCCTGCAGTTCGCGGCGACCGAGAGCGCCGACATCTTCCACAGCTCGAACGACACGCTGAGCCCGACCGGTTCGATGGCGAATCCACGGATGCTCGCGACGGCCGTCAACCTGCCCGACGAGACGGTCCTCGTCGTCGGCGGCGGACCGCTCGATTCCGAGGTCTATCAGCCGGAGTGAGGGCTAGGAGAAATTCGTTCCGAGGCGAGTACGTTTCCCCTCGCATGAAACCCTCAGCCATCGCCATCACCCTCGCGTTCCTCGTGTCCGCTTGTGCCGGCGGCCCGGCGCCGGTCGACCTCGGCAACCTGCCGACGAGCAAGCAGACCACACTCGGCCTCTACGTCACCGCGCCCCAGGCGTGGGACATGTGGCAGGCCGACCCCGAGCACGTTGTCCTCGTGGACGTCCGCACGCCGGAGGAATACCTGTTCGTCGGTCACCCGACGGGCGCTCGGAACGTCCCGTTCGTCTTCGTCGACAACCAGTGGGACGCCGCGAAGAAGAAGCCCGTCATGCACCCGAACCGCGAGTTCGTCGACGGCATCCGTCGGATCGCCAAGCCTGAGCAGACGCTGCTGCTGATGTGCCGATCCGGCGGCCGCAGCGCCGCCGCGACCGACATGCTCGCCACCGCTGGATTCCGAAACGTCTACACGGTCGTCGACGGATTCGAGGGTGACATGCAGAAGGACAAGAAGTCGCCGGACTTCGGCAAGCGCACGCTGAACGGCTGGCGCAACGCCGGTTTGCCATGGGACTACGAGGTGGACCCGACGAGCCTCGTGTGGCCGGACGAGCCGCACACGCGGCGGTGACGACGCCGGACTCAGGGTCCGACGACCACTTCCGTGCCGATCGACAAGTCGATACAGCTCCCGGCGATACAAGCACACTGAACGCAGAACGTGAAACCGATCGGCAGTCCGGGCCCGACGACGAGTGGATCTCCGACCACGCCCCAGGAAGGAACAACCAATAGCGAACAGGCACCGCAACCGATCGGGGGATCGATCGGGAAGTCGATCGGCGAGCACTCTCCGAACATCACCGCGGTGAATCCCGTGCAAGTCTGGACCATCGGCGGGCACATGACGCTGAAACCGATCGTGGCCGACACCGGATCGGACACGACCGGGAACTCGGCGCCAGGACAGCCGCTGGCGCCGAGGTCGAAGACATACGCAGCCCCGGAGTTTGGTGCACCGTTGTCGGTCACATCGCCGCCGACTCCCCCGGACGCGCTGTCCTCCTCGTTGGCACCCACGACGATAGCTTCGCCCGCGAGAGCGACGTCGAAGCCGAATCCGTCCTCGACATCCGGCTGGGACGCCTTGACGTAGCTCGACTGCGTCCACGCTGAACCGGCACGTTCGAACACGTATGCTGCTCCGGAACCAGCGACGCTGTTGTCCGACGAGTCGCCATCGATTCCCGAGGCCACGCTGTCCTCGCCGGGAGCCCCCACGACGATACGGTCACCTTCGATCCAGACCGAGTTCCCGAAGAGATCTCCTGCATCGGCGTTGGCCGCCTTACCTGAAGCCGTCGAACACGGATGCACGATCGTATCGCCAGAGATCGCGAGGGCCGATCCGAACAGATCACCCGCATCGGTGTTGGACGCCTTGAGATACGCCTGTTGCGTCCACGTCGAGCCCGAACGGACGAACACATAGGCCGCCCCGGCTCGGATCGCGCTATTGTCAGATGCGTCGCCATCGATCCCGGTCGCGACGCTGGACTCAGCCAGCGAACCGACGACTGCGGTATCGCCGTCGATCGCGACCGCGTAACCGAATTCGTCGTCGGCATCGGGGTTCGACGCCTTGAAGTAGGCTTGTTGCGCGACCGGGTCGATCGTAATCGGGTAACGGGCACTGGAATCGTCGAAAACGATGTGCAAGTCGTTCCCCACGCGTTCCATGCGTGATTCCAGCGCTGTTCCGTCGGCGTCGAACACGGTAAGTCCACGATACTCGAGGCGTGTGTGTCCTCGAGTATCCACGAACGCCGCATCGCGCCCGTCACAACTGACTCGAGGGGCGAGCTGTCCTCGAACACCGATCTCGAACCGGATCGCCGTGCCGTGACCCCCTGGCCGCTCCCGAACCGTGAACCCGTGTTCGACGCCTCCGCAGCGATTCACGAACCACTCGTTCACGCGCGCATCCCACTCGTAGGTGATCCGCTGGCCCGAGACCTCGATCCGACGCGGCTCGGAAACTGGTTCGAACTGCGCACCACGCCGGTAGCCGATCAGTTGGACACCCCAGGTCCAACCTCCCACGTCGGGACACACCGACATCCCGCGACCATCGAACTCGATCGACCATCGCTGATGGTCGTTGCGACCACGGTGCCCATGTGCGCCCGAACGAATATCGCGACGTGCCGCGTCGATCGCGACTTCGAGAGACGTGTGTCCATCTTCGCGCGAGGGAGACTGCGAGCTCTGCGCTCCGAGAGCCGACACGGAGACGGCGA
>JAGQQZ010000244.1 GCA_020425915.1 Planctomycetota bacterium
AGATGGCGGGTCATCTTGCGCGGCTCGATCGTCGCGAGCGCCGAGTCGATCACGATGACCTCCTCGTCCTGGAGCATGAGCAGTTCCTTCGGCGCGGCATCGAAGCGGACGAGCGGGTGCAGAATGCCGGAGTGCGCCATCTGGAGCGGCGTCGGCGATTCGTACGGGCCCATCGCCTCCTTGACGAGCTTGCTCAGCCGCCGGTCGAACTCCTCGTCGATCTCCTCGTCCGTCGGAACCGTCCCGTCGGCCGCGAGATCGTCGACGACCTCCTGCCGGATCTCGGCGCCCTGATCGGCTTCGATCTCAGCCCGGATACGGGAGGCTTCCTCATTGCGCAGCTGATCCCGCACGTCTTCGATCTCCGCGCCCGACAGGCACAGCAACTGGTTGATCTGGTGGTCGCGGACATACACGCAGACCGGGAAGTACGGGATGCGCATCAGGACGAGGGGACCGTCCGGATCGTCGGCCCGCGCGCGGAACTGGTCGAGTGTCAGCGGGTACAGATCGGGCTCGGCCGGATCGGGCAGGTCGAACGGCCGGCGGTGCGCGCCCGGCGGATGCAGCAGGGTGTCGGCCGCGACCTTGTCGGCATCGGGAATGAGGTACATCAGGGTCTCGATCTCGCCCGACGCGGACCGGCGCTCGTCGCGGATGACGGTGTCCACCGGCGGCACGAGTTCCCGGCCCACGAACGCCTTGCCGCAGAGCATGAAGCCCTTCGCGTTGAACTCGACCTGGCTCGGCTTCGTCACGACCTGGTGCAGTGTCGCGTAGAACGGGTCCCAGCGTCCGGTCCGGATGGTCAACCGATCGAGGATGACATCGGTCAGGGTCGCGTCCGCCTTCTTGCGGGCGCGGGCCTCGAAGTACTCGCCGAAGAACAGGCCTGCGCCGATCGA
Organism: Planctomycetota bacterium; assembly: GCA_020425915.1. Lineage (GTDB taxonomy): Bacteria > Planctomycetota > UBA1135 > UBA1135 > UBA2386 > JAGQQZ01. Next base: position 906 of record JAGQQZ010000244.1, read on the forward strand.
ACCCACGACCGCGAGGCCGAGCACCACGCCTGCGCCGATCGGTCCGAACAGGATGAACCCGAGCGTCGCCGCCCAGAAGGTGATGAACTCGAAGAGTGCATCGACGTTGACGTCGAGGTCCGAATCCCAGACGAGGAAGCCGTCGCCGTCGAGCGTCGGTCGGATGTCCATGGTGAACGTGACATCGGTCGCGGTCAGATCGATCGGGTCGACGTAGTCGCCGTCGAGCGAGACCCGGAGTCCGTTGACGGGAACCGGCGACCCGGAGCCGGTGTTCTGCGTGAGTTGCCGCACCTTGATGCTGTGCACGTCGCCGATGCGCTTGCTGTTGGGATTCAGGATGTTGTAGCGCAGCGCGTGCTCGACGTGCCCGAAGGCGTTCTTGATCGCGGTGCGCGAAAACACATCCTTGCCGAGGTCGCGGTAGAGGCCCGGACGCGACGCCATCGCGACGTCGGTTCCCGCCGGGAGCAGGTTCTGCGCGCTGCCCAGGTTGCCTCGGGGCGGCAGGAACGCGTCCTCCTCGTCGCCGTTGCGCAGCCGGAGGTTGAGATACAGGCCGAGGGCGGGATCATGGTCCGCGTCGCCGGGATGAAACTTGAACGCGATGTCCTCGACCCTCTTGAACTTGCTCGCGCTGCCGAGATCGATCACCCGATCCACCGCCGTCCGGGCGTTCGCGAGCACCTCGGACTTCGGCACGTTGAACGGCGGATCCGCGAGAATCGGCAGGATCGGCGAATCGACGTCCGCGACGTGGAT
>JAGQQZ010000245.1 GCA_020425915.1 Planctomycetota bacterium
CACAGCAGCCAACCGCCCCACGCGAGGTTGGCGAGGTGTTCGCCGACCAGCATCCCGGCGAACCGGTTGAGCGTACCTTCGACCAGCGCGACGTCGGTCGTGTGCGCCTGCTCGGCGAGATACGGCACGGCGATGACCCAGCGGCCGAAGCCGACGGCTTGGAACGCGCCGGCGAGGGTGCCGAGCACGACCGACGAGCGGGTGGCGAGCGGCGTGCGTGGGAGCGCGCGTGCGAGGAACAGCGCGCAGAGGATCTGCGTGAAGCCCGAGAACGTCAGCGCCCAGTAGGTCGGCACGACGACCGAGGCGTTCGCCTCGAAGCGAGCGAGGCGGACCGACGCCGACTCGCGCAGGATCTCGGGGAAGTCGAAGCTGTGCCCGAGGATCTCGAATCCGACGAACAGGATCAGCGGATGGAGGACGAGCGTCAGGGCGCCGAGCAGGCGCGCGGGGCGGGTCATCGGGGTCATCGGGTCACTGTGGAGTGTTGCGATGAAGGTGCTGTGGATCCAGTCTTGGATGCGTCGCGCGGCCGGCTCGAACAGGTGACCGGCGCGCGCTCGGAGCTCACATCCCTTCGTACTCCCACGCGAACTCCTTTCGGAGCCCGTGCCACACGGAAGTCCAGTCGTGCGCCGCACAGCGTCGAAGTCGGCCGTTCACCTGTTCGAGCACCGCATGCCAGGAGTACGGCTCGACCACGATCGGTTCCGCCGATCCCTGGCGGCGGCGATTCCATTCTGGTGAACGCATGCCCGCGAGGTTGGCGACCGGAACCGTGAACATGTCGACAGCCTCGTGAGCGGGCAATCCGACGTGAAGTGTGAGCCAGAACAGCACAGCGTCGGTCTCCGGAATCCAACGCTCGATCGGGTCGTGATCGATGCAATCGACGTGCTTCAGTTCGGGAACGAGCATTCGAACCCAGCCTAGCGCACCCTGCCGGGGACGGCGCGTCGACGCGCCGACGAACGTCGAACTCGCGACCACGAACGGCACGCGGAACCCGCAGCGATCGCGACGGAACGGATAGAATGCGCCCATGCGCCGCACACACAGCGACGGGAACCGCGAGTTCAACCCCGAGACCCTGGCCCTCGGCTACGGCCATGACCCGGCTTCGATGTCGGGGTCGGTCAAGCCGCCGGTGTTCCTGACGTCGACGTTCGAGTTCGCTTCGGCGGCGGAGGGTGCGCGCTACTTCGAACTCGCCTACGGCTTGCGTGAGGCGGATCCCGGCGAGCGGATGGGAATGATCTACAGCCGCCTCGACAACCCGAACCTCCACATGTTCGAGGACCGGATGGCGGCGTGGGACCGCACCGAAGTCGGGGCGGCGTTCGCGTCGGGCATGGCGGCGACGGCGACGATCCTGCTGGCCGTGCTGCGCCCCGGCGACGTCGTGCTCTCGACCGCCCCGGTCTACGGCGGCACACACTACCTGCTCGAGCACGTGCTTCGCGACTTCGGGATCGAGCCGCACTTCGTCGAGGCGGGCGACGACGCTCCGGCGGCGATGGCGCGGAAGATCGACGAGGTCGGTGCCGGGCGGGTGCGTGCGCTGTTCGTCGAGACGCCGGCCAATCCGAGCCTCGTGCACACCGACGTCGCCGCGGTCAGCGCGCTCGCCGCGCGCCTGCGCGACGCCGGCCACGAGGCCTGGACGATCGTGGACAACACGCTGCTCGGCCCGGTGTTCCAGCGGCCGGGTCCACTCGGCGCGGACGCGGTCGTCTACTCGGCGACCAAGTTCCTCGGTGGTCACAGCGACCTGATCGCCGGCGTCGCGACCGGCGGCGCCGAACTCATGATGCGCGTCCGCGGACTGCGCAGCATCCTCGGCACGATGACGACGCCGTTCAACGGGTGGCTGCTGC
>JAGQQZ010000246.1 GCA_020425915.1 Planctomycetota bacterium
CGCCTGGTCGCGCTCGCCGGCATGCGCTTCGATCTGCGACGACTCGTGCGGTCGTTGCGAACCGAAGGCGCCGCCGCCGGTCTGGACGACGAGCAACTGCACGCGACGGTCGGTCTCGCCCGGCGCGCCTACCGCAGCGCGATCGTCGTCGCGCACTTCGAGGACCTGCGCGCGCTGCTCGCGACGTGGCGTTGGCTGCACCGGTGGGTCGCGGCGCTCATGGTCCTGCTGTTGGTCGTGCACGTCGTCTACGCCCTGGTCTACGGCGACTACTTCGGAGGCGCGGCGTGATCCTGCGCAGCCCGAAGTTCTGGCTCGCCTGCGTGTCGGGCAGCGTCGTGGTCTGGTTCGTCTCCGGTCACTTCGCCAGGCGGGCGCCGGGTCCGATCACGGCGGTCCACGCCCAGCTCGACGCGATCGGCGGTGGCAACTCGTGTTCCGCGTGTCACGGCGGATGGCTGTCGTCGATGACGGAATCTTGTCTCGAATGTCACCCGCTGATCGCGACTCAGGTCGAGACCAGCACGGGGCTGCACGGTCGGATCGGGGCAGAACGTGCGTCGCAGTGTTCGCAGTGCCACAGCGAGCACCACGGCGCGAGCTTCGCGATCGTCAATCGACAGAGCTTCGCGATCGCCGGGTTCGCCGGGCCGGACGAATTCGATCATTCCGTGATCGGGTTCGAGATGGACGGCAAGCACCTCGAGCTGGCCTGCCAGAAGTGCCACGAACACGCCGATGCGGAGGTGCTCGCGGAAGGCGAGCGGCGCTTCCTCGGGCTCGACCAGGGCTGCGACACCTGCCACGAGGATCCGCACGAGGGGCGCATGGCGATCGCGTGCGCGCAGTGCCACTCGCAGCGCTCGTGGGAGGAACTCGGCTCGTCGGGCCACGAACGGTTCCTGTCGCTCGCCGGCGGTCACGCGGACATCGGCTGCCGAGACTGCCATGCCAAGGACTCGCCGCGATCGCTCGAGGTGCTCGGTGTGGGTTCGGACCTGCCGCGGCGCGAATGCACGTCGTGTCACGAGTCGCCACACCGTCCGGCGTTCGTCGATCGCGTCGCGACGATCGTCGGCAAGTCGCGTGGTCTCGCATGCCGTGCGTGCCACGCGGATCAGCACGAGTCGTTTCGTGCCGAGTCGATCGAAGTCACGCCGGAGCTGCACGCCGCGTCCGGGTTCGGCCTCGCCATGCCGCACGACCAGGTCGCGTGCGCGGACTGCCACGAGCCGCACGGCACGTTTGCCGACTGCTATCCGGGCAGGGTGGCCGACGACTGCGCGAGCTGCCACGACGATCCGCATCGCGGACAGTTCGCGAGCGGACCATTCGCGGAGGTTGGCTGCGTCGGCTGTCACGATCGCGAGCGATTCGAGCCGCACGGCTTCACGCTCGAGCACCACGCGCGCACTTCGCTCCGACTGACCGGCCGCCACGCCGAGATCGAGTGTTCCGAATGTCACGCGGAGCCGGTCGCCGGCGAGCCGCGTCGATTCCACGGCACGGATGACCAGTGCGTCGACTGTCACGACGACGCGCACCGCGGGTTCTTCGACACGGTCGCGGCCACGCCGGCCGCGCCGGGTGGCGAGGTCGCGCCGCACGGATCCTGTGAGCACTGCCACTCTACGGTCGCGTTCGACGACGAGACGGCGAAGTCGTTCGACCACGGGCGGTGGACGGGCTTCGTCATCGACGGCGCGCACGCGGAGGCGCGTTGCACGGATTGCCACCCGCGCGCCGAGGTCGCCGATCCGACTGGGCGGACGTTCGGTCGAGTCGCCGAGCACTTCGGGGAGATGCACGGCTGCGAAACCTGTCACGAGGATCCGCACGACGGCGCCTTCGATCGCGACGGGCTCGCCCGGCGCACCGAGTTCGGCGACGGGTGTGCGCGGTGTCACGTCCCAGCTTCGTTCCGACTGCTGCCGCACGGCTTCGATCACCTGACGTGGACCGGTTTCGCGCTCAGCGGCGCGCACGGCACGGCGCGCTGCTCGGCGTGCCACGAGCCACTCGAACAAGCTTCGTCGCGCGGTCGGACGGTCGCACGCGCGCAGGGCACCGCGTGTGCCGATTGCCACGCGGATCCGCATGCCGGGCAGTTCGTGCGCGGCGAGACGACAGACTGCGCCCGATGCCACCGCGTGGCCGACCGATTCTCCGAACTTCGGTTCGATCACGATCGCCACGCGCGATTCCGCCTCGGTGACGCACATCGAGACGTCTCGTGCGAGGCCTGCCACCGAGTGGACGATATCGGCGGTGTCCGAACGACCCGATACCGGCCGTTGCCGCACGATTGCGCCGACTGCCACGGGACGGCCCGCGATCCACTGAGGCGGAGGGGGCGGCGATGAAGCGACACTGGATTCTCGTGACCCTGCTGGCCACGAGCCTGCGGGCGCAGGACTTCGAGCGCGTCGAGCTTCGCGTGATCTCGACGGGTGCTGCGGGCACGGTGAGCGTCGACCGCGGCGAACGCGATGGGCTGGCGATCGGCGATCTCGTGTTCTTCTATCCTCGCGACGGCGGATCGTATCGCGGCACGGTGAAGTCGCTCGACGATCGCACCGCCGTGGTCGAGATGCAGGACCGCGCGTTCGTGCCACGCGTCGGCACGCGCGGGCGCGCCCGCGTTCCCGCGGCGCGACGAGGGCGCGACGAGCGCCCGGTGAAGCCCCGAGCGGATCGCCCGGAACCCGAGCCCGAACAGAAGCCGAAGTCCGATCCCGACCGTTGGGAGAACCCGGACGACGCGTGGAAGCCCGGCATGCCGCTGCTCACGCAGATGAAGCCGGTACGTCCGCAGGATCGCGGCATGCGGATCCACGGTCGGCTCTACACGATCGGCGAGATCCGTTGGGACGACGGTCAGGACTTCGACAACTCCTCGCTGCGGGTCGGCAACGAACTCGAGATCGAGAACCCGTTCGGCCATGGCGGCGGGATCCGGATGGACGTCGAGCTCGACTACCGAACCGAGCAGAACGAGCAGTCCGGCTTCGACATCCTGCCGCGCCGCGCGTCGTACTACGTCGGCGGCAACCGCTTCCAGCCGCAGCGTCTCGAGTTCGGGCGCTTCCTCCAGCACGGCATGCCGGAGTTCGGCGTGCTCGACGGTGTCGAGTGGGGGTTCCGGACGCCGTCGGGTCATCGCTACGGCGCCAGTCTCGGCTACCTGCCAGAGCCGGACGACGACTTCGAGACGCTGCGGGACCTACAGCTCGCAGGCCACTATCAGTGGGTCCCGAGCAACAACGAGAGCTTCGTGCTCGGCGCCGGCTACCAGAAGTCGTTCCACGACGGCAAGACCGACCGCGACCTGTTCGTGTTCAAGACGCACTACCTGCCGATCGAGCCGGGCTGGCGATTCCACGGCTCGCTCTGGGTCGACGTCTACTACGGCCGCGACGACGAGAAGGGCAGCGGTCCCGAGATCACACGCGCGCTGGCGGCGACGGGGCGAACGTTCGACGACGGGGATTCGATCGAGTTGCGGTTCCGCCGCGAGCGTTTCCCCGAGCTGCTGCGCAACGAGTTCCCGCCGCTGCTGCAAGGTGAGCTGGCGAACAACCGCTACGACCGGCTGTCGCTCGAGTGGCGCAACGTCACGAGCCCGACGACGACCCTGTGGACCGAACTCGCCGGCTTCGACGACGAGGACGACCACGGCGGCGCCGCCGAGTTCGGCGCGGAGCTACGCGACTGGCTGCGCGACGACGGCACGACCGGACTGTCCGCGTTCGGCTCGCTCGGCAACCACACCAACTCGATCGGCGCGCGCGTGACGCACCTTCAGCCGGTCGAGGACGGGCACTGGGACCTCCTGTACGAGATCACGAACCACCGCATGCGCGGGTTCGACGACAACCTCGACGATCTGGTCCAGCAGCGCGTTCGCGCGGGCCGCAGCGTTTACACCGCGAACGGCTGGAGCATCACCGTCTACGGCGACGCACACCTGTTCGACAGCGAGCTGGCGCTCGGTTTCGGGTTCTGGGTGCAGCGCGATTTCCGTCTGCAGGAGGTCTACTGACATGAGTTCGCCGAAGCGACGCATCGGATTGCTGCTCGTGCTGGCCTACGTGATCGCGGCGTGTGCGATCCAGGATCCGCGCGAGGCCGAACGATACCGCTGGTGGTCCGGACTCGGACCCGTCCTGCCGCACGACGACTTCCCGGCCGACTGTCGGCTGTGTCACGTCGGCGAGAAGTGGCACACGCTCAACGAGGACTTCACGTTCGACCACGAACGGGAGACCGGCGTGAAGCTCGTGGGCGCGCACGCTCGTGCCCAGTGCCTGCGTTGCCACAACGACCGTGGTCCGGTCGAGGTGTTCCAGGCGCAGGGCTGCGTCGGTTGCCACGAAGACGTCCACCAGGGCCAGCTCGGCAGCTCGTGCTCGAGCTGCCACGACGAGCACACCTGGCACGCCCGTGGCCAGATCGAGCGGCACGCGCTGACGCGCTTCCCGCTCGCGGGTGCGCACGCCTCGACGTCGTGCGCCCGATGCCACCCCGGTGCGTACATCGGCCGCTTCACCCACGCCGACACCGAGTGTGTCACCTGCCATCGCGACGACCTCGAGTCGGCGATCAATCCGCCACACATCGGGCTGGGCTGGGTCGACAATTGCGATCGGTGCCACATGCCGACGCGCTGGGAACAGGGACGGTTGCGGTGATCGACACCGCGATGTCATCGCGTCGAGCGCGCGGCTCGATTCGCGACTTCCCACGTCGAGAAGAGACGGTTTCGGGATTCGAGCGCGCGGTCGATGAACGCCTCGGCCAGAGCCAGGGGGTTTCCATGGGTCGTCAAGCCAACGTCAACATCTTCGGTCTCGTGCTGTGCCTCGTGTTCGCGGGGTGCGAGTCCGACGCGCGGACCGGGTCGGTCGGCGCCGCGAGTTCGTGCATGCGCTGCCACAACGGCTCGCAGGAGAACGACTACTCCGGTCCCGGCATCGAGGATCCGCACCCGTTCGGCGTCGCGGCGAACCTCGCGTGCACGACGTGTCATGGTGGCGACCCGAACGGTGGCGACAAGGCGTCGAGTCACGTGCCGCCGCCGCCGGAGATCGGGGACCGCGCGAACTGGGTCGACGACCGCAAGGCCTACTTCAACCGCTTGACCCTGACCGGGATCGACAAGTTCCCCGACTACGTGGTCGACGGCGTGACCTACACGGCGCTCGACTTCCTGCAGTTCGTCAATCCGGGCGATCTGCGCGTCGCGCAGCAGGGTCGTGCCTGCGGTCAGTGTCACGAGCCGCACGTCGACACGGTTTCTGCCAGCCTGCTCGCGACCGAGGCGGGGATCCTGTCCGGCGCGAGCTACGCGATCGGTGCCGACAACGCGGTGCCGGCGAGCGACGGGCTGTACGAGGACACCGCGGCCGATCTCGGATTCCGCGCGGTCTCCGACCCCGACTTCGTGTTCGATGCGAACGACGTCGGTCCGGTCAGCGAACTGGTCGAGTTCCCGGTCTACAGCGTGTTCGGGGTCGAGGAGCCGAACAGCATCTACCGCAACAACGCGTACCTCGCAGCCGAGCTCGCCGACGACCGCAACGCCGACAACTCGGTGGTCACCGACTCGCCGCTGTCTCACCTGTTCCACGAGCAGGTCGCGTTCACGTGCGGCGACTGTCACCTCGGGAGCGCGGGTGCGAACAACCGCTACGGCGACTTCCGATCGTCCGGTTGCACGGCCTGTCACATGCCGTACAGCCTCGACGGCAGGAGCCGCAGCAACGACCCGAACGTCGACAAGGCAGAGCCGGTCGACCCGGACGACATCGACGAGCCCGAACTCGCGCACGTCCGCAGCCACCGGATCCGCAGCGTCCACAAGACGGCGGCGAACGGCGTCCAGATCGAGGGCATCGACGACCACACGTGTGCGGGGTGTCACCAGGGTTCCAACCGGACCGTGATGCAGTTCTGGGGGATCCGGCTCGACCAGAACCAGGATCTCAGGCGGGGCGTGCAGTACCCGTCGATGCCCGCGAGCTTCCGCAACACCAACGGTGACACGCGGCTGTTCGATCCGGCGGTCGGCAACAACACCTTCAACGGCCGCAACCGAAACCAGTACATCCTGTTCGAGGACTACGACGGCGACGATCGCGACGATACGCCGCCGGACATCCACTACGAGCTGGGACTCGGCTGCATCGACTGTCACGGCAGCGTCGACCTGCACGGCGGGAACGTCGCCGACGCGGACCGCGACCAGATCCACAGCCGGATGGAGCAGGGCGTCAAGATCACCTGCGAGAGCTGCCACGGCAGCGGCACGGCCTACGCCGCGACCACGAGCGGCCTCGCGTTCGATGGCCAGACCCGACAACTCGCGACCGACACCGCCGGCAACGTGCTCGACCACGTCGTGCTCGAACCGGACGGCAACTACTACCTGTACAGTCGGCTCACGGGCGTGAAGCACTTCGTGCCGCAGACGCGCGACGTCATCGTCGACAGCGGCAAGACCAACCCGTTCACGTCGGAGGAGGTCTACAACGCGAAGGCCTCCTACGCGATGGGACGCAAGGACGGCAACGCCAACACGGGCATCGGGCCGCAGCAGACCGGTGGTGCGCTGAACGGGTTCAGCCACATGGACAACATGAGCTGCGCGTCGTGCCACTCGTCGTGGACCAACACCTGCATGGGGTGCCACCTCGAGGGTGAGTACAGCACCAATCCGAACAACTTCAGCAACATCACCGGCGACCGGATCGTGTTCCGCGAGCGCAACGCGGACTTCGTCTACCAGTCGCCGCTGTTCTTCCAGCTCGGCATCGGACCGCGCAACAAGGTCGAGCAGGTCTCGCCCAACACGGTCGCGTTCTTCACGTATCGCGATCGCCAGGGCAACTTCTCGAACACGTTCGCGTTCTCGGACCGCAACGGCGGCGGGAACAACCCGGCGTCGGCGCACCCGGCGATGAGCCACAACGCGATGATGGCGCACTCGATCCGTGGGCGAGTCGACGACGCCAACGAAGGACCGCGCTACTGCGTCGCGTGCCACCTGACCGACGCAGGCATCGCCGCCTACGGCGCCGCGAACTACGACAGCTTCGTGACCGCGATGGCGACCGGGAACTTCGCGGCGCTCGACTTCGACGAACTCGAGGTCCACTTCGGTCAGAACACCGGCAACACGCTGAACTCGCCGCTGTTCGTGCACATGGTCGCAGGGCTCGGAAGCGGCGTGTTCCTGTTCGACGAGGACGGCTGTCCGGTGAACCCGCTCGACCAGGACGACGAGCGCAAGGGGTGCGACGACGGAGCGCCGGCGGACCACTTCAATCTGGCGAACGTCCGGTTCAACATGGACCGGATCGTCGAGTCGGACGGCAGCTCGAACGCGTCGAACAACCACGCGCTGCTGGCGCCCGGCGTCGGGCCGTTCCAGCGCGACGGGGCCGCGAACCAGAACCTGTCCGGGCCGCTTGGGTCGACGCTGATCCAACGCCTGACCGACCGGACCACCGGGATCGTCCTCGATTCCTGGATCGACCCGGACGGCGTGAAACAGGGCGACGCCTCGTCCTTCGTGCCGGACTGATCGAGGGGCGACCGGGCCCCCCCCTCGGAGTGGTGGTCGCCCGATCGGAATGCGCCGCGCCGAAGCTCCGCTTCCGGTCCTCCAGGCGCGGTTTCCCGAATCGCGGGGTTGCTTGTGAGAGGGAGCGGGCGTCGCTACACTCACGGTGTTGCGCGGCTCGCTCCCGCGTAA
>JAGQQZ010000247.1 GCA_020425915.1 Planctomycetota bacterium
CCTGCATCCCGCTCGCGTTCGCTCTCGACCGTCAGCTCGATCGCATCGCGGCGGAGGGGATCGAGAACCGCTGGAAGCGTCACCTCGAGATGCAGTCGATGACGCTCGCGTGGGCCGAGCAACACGGATTCACGCCGTTCGTCGCCGATCCCGCCCACCGGTCGCCGACCGTGTCCGCGCTGACCAACGGACCGCTCGACGGCGCCGACATCGTGGCGCGCGCGAAGGCCGCCGGCTTCACGCTCGGCCGCGGCTACGGTGAACTGAAGGCGACGACGTTCCGGATCGGCCACATGGGCGATCACACCGTCGCGCGCCTGCGCGCGCTGCTCGACGCGATCGCCTGAGCAGGATCGCGTCCAGGACGCCGGGCGCGTACACTCGCCCGGCGTGCACCCGTTCGGCGCGTCCCTCGATCCGTTCTGCCGCCATCTCCGCGACGTGCGGCAGATGTCGCCGAACACGTTGCGCGCCTACCGCGCCGATCTCGAGGACTTCCTCGCGTGGTTGCCGGAGGCGTCGGCCGCGCCGTCGCGCCTCGATCTCCGGCGCTTCCTCGTCGAACTCGAACAGCGCGGGCTGAAGCCCTCGTCGATCCAGCGGAAGCTGGCCGCGATCCGTTCGTACCACCGCTACCTGCGCGAGTTCGAGGGGCTCGCCGAGGACCCGAGCAAGCTCGTCCGGGGCCCGCGGCTGCCCAAGCGGATACCGAAGTTCCTGACCGAACGCGAGGTCGACACGCTGCTGTCGACCCCGTTGCCGGACGACTTCTTCGGGAATAGGGACCGCGCTGTCCTCGAGTTCCTCTACTCGACCGGCTGCCGGGTCAGCGAGGCCACCGGCGTGCGGCTCTCACAGCTGGACCTCGACGAGGGCTCGGTCCTCGTGACCGGCAAGGGCAAGAAGCAACGGATGTGCCTACTCGGTGGACCCGCGCGCGACGCGATCAGCCGTTACCTCGCTTCCAGATCGGCGAAGCTGCGCGAGCGCTCGATGCCCGATCCCGGCTACCTGTTCCTCAACCGCCTCGGGCGGCCGCTGTCGGCGCGTTGGATGTTCGAACTCGTCCTGCAGCGCGCCCGCGCCGCCGGGATCCCGGCGCGCCTCACGCCGCACGGGCTGCGCCATTCGTTCGCGACCCACATGCTCGAGCGCGGTGCGGACCTGCGCACGCTGCAGGAGATGCTCGGCCACGAGAACCTGGTGACGACCGAGATCTACACCCACGTCTCGATGCGGCAACTGCGCGAGGTCTACGACCGAGCACACCCGCACGCGGCAACGTCAGCCGAGTAACAGTCGACGCGCGCGTTCGGCCATCCGACCGACGCTCTCGTCACCGTCCGGCAGCTCGTCCCACGCGAACCATCGCAGCTCCAGCGACTCGTCGCTGATCTCGAGCCGCTGACCGGCACAGGCGACGAACAGGAACCGGAAGTCGTGGTGCTCGTGCTCGGGCTCGCCGCGCCGCGCAGGGATCGCGTGGACGTCGATGTCGAGCGTGAGCACGCCGTCACCACAATCGCGCAGCTCGAAGTCGTCCATTCCCGATTCCTCGCGCGCCTCGGTCAACGCGACCCGACGCGGATCGGGCTCGCCGTCCGCATGTCCACCGAGCTGCAACCAGCGGCCGAGCTTGCGATGGTGCGTCAGCAGGCAGCGCTCGAGGTCGGCGGACACGATCCACGCCGACGCCGTGACGTGTCCGGGTTCGCACGCGCGCTCGAGGCAGTCCGCTCGCGACTCGACCAGGTGCCCGATGCGATCGGCGGTGGCACCGTCCTCCGGCCAGCGCTCCCGATGTGCGGCGAGCATCCGCCGAACCAGGTCACGGTGCATCGGCGGCCTCCGCTCGCTCGATCCCGCGCTGTTCGTCGACGCCCAGCACGAGGACGAAGCCGATCACGAACAGGACGAGGATCGGCAGGAATGCCACGCGCTGGTCCTCGACGTGCGGACGGATCAGCGCGAACAGTCCCGGCCCGATCCACACGGTCGCCTTCCCCGACAGTGCGAAGAACCCGTAGAACTCCGCCGAACGCGACGGCGCGATCATCCGCGACAGCATCGTTCGACTCGCGGACTGGTTCGGCCCCATGCCGATCCCGATCATCGTCGCGGCGATCCAGAACGCCGCGACCGTCGGCTTCGCGAACGCGAGGATCGCGCCACCGGTCAGCAGCACGAGGCTGAGGATCACGACCTTGCGCGCGCCGACCCGATCGTCGAGGAACCCGAAACCGAACGCACCGAGTCCGGCGGCGACGTTGAGCCAGATCGCGACCTGGATCGTCTGGCCGGAGTCCATGCCGAGGGTCTCGCCCATGAACAGCGCGGCGAGTCCGATGATCGCCATGAGCGCGTCGTTGTAGAACAACCGCGCGACGAACAGACGCAACAGGTCGGGGTACTCCCGCAGATGGGAAACGGTGCGCAGCACCGCGCGCACGCCGCCGTGTCCTGGCCGCTTCTCCGGCGGAGGCTCGTGCACGAACAGGAACATCGGCAGCGAGAACACGAGGAACCAACCCGCGACCAGCAGGCACGTCGCCCGCACGTTGACGTGGTCCTCGGTCGGGAGCCACGGGCCGAACCCGTCGACGCCGACGAACCCGAGCGCGATCACCAAGCAGAGCAGGCCACCGACGTAGCCGAGCGCCCAGCCGTAGCCGCTGAGGCGACCGACCGTGTGCTTGTCACCGAGGTGCGGGAGGAACGCGTTGTAGAACACGAACGTGACCTCGGCCGCGACGTTCGAAACGATGACGATCGCGAACGCGGACCAGATCGCGAGGCCAGACCCCGGCGTGCTCGGAAAGAACAGCAGCGCCGACCCGCCGACCGCGATGAGTGTCGTCACGACCAGGAAGCGTCGTCGCCATCCCCGTCGGTCCGCGATCGAACCGAGCACCGGCGAGACCACCGCCATCGCGATCCCGGCGATCGCCAGCGACCACCCCCACAGCGCCTCGCCGAAACCGTCACCCTCGACACCGCCGTAGTCGCCGACCAGCACTTTGTCGAAGAACGTCACATAGACGAACGTGATGATGATCGTGCTGAACGCACTGCTCGCGAAGTCGAACAGGCACCAACTGAAGCGCTGGCCTCGCGTGGACGGTGGATTCGCTCCCATCGGCGAGGGGGATTATGGCGCCGGTACGGAGCCTCGCACAGATTCGCGGAGCGAATCGGTCGCGACGGCGCGGGGCTGCTTGCCGACGATCTAGGAGTGCACGGTCGCGCGGCCCGATTCGGGTGCGGTGCTCGCCTCGATCGTGGTGCTCTGCTCGATCGACTGGTTCTTGCCGGAGCGGCGTCCGGTGAACGTGTCGACGATGATCTCCGACAGAATGATCTCGATCGTCGTCATCGGCCGGCGCTTCGCGATCCGGTACGCAAGCACGGCGACGCGCCACGGCCGGAACAGGAACTGCAGGGCGTAGAACCACATCACCAGCCCGTAGAGCAGATACGGCATCTGCCGGTCACTGATGTGCTGCGACCACGACTGCACGTTCGGGTTGTTGCCGACGTTCATCGACAAGAAGCTGAGGTACTCGTCGTCCCGCTTGATCTTGCCTTCCTTGACGAGACGGCGGAACAGCTCGCTACCCGGGTACGGCACGAACGCGAACGAACCGATGTCGTGCACACCGATGAACGCGAGCTTGGCGGCGAACTTGAAGTTCTCCCAGACCTCGTACTTCGTCTGGTCCGGCAGCCCGGTCAGGATGTGCGCGCGGGTCAACATGCCGGCCTTCACCGACGCGCGCATCGACGGGACCATCTTCTCGAGCTTGGCCGACTTCTTGATCCGCTTGAGCGTCGTCTCCGAACCGCTCTCCGGCGCGTAGTTGATCTTCAGGCAGCCGCTCGCGCGCAGCGCCTGCAGCACTTCGGGCGTCAACGCCTCCGAGCGGGTCCCCGAGGGGAGCGCCCAGGTCAGCCCGAGGTCTTCCTCGATCAACCGACGGCAGAACTCGAGCGTCCAGTCCTTCCGGATGATCGCCGTCAGGTCGTAGAAGTCGAAGTGCTCGATCTGATAGCGCTCGATGTAGAACTTGAGCTCCGCGATCACGTCCTCGACGTCACGCGCGACCCATCGACGAGTCCACATGGACGGGTTCGAACAGAACGTGCACTCGTACGGGCAGCCGCGCGACGCCATCATCGGCATCGAACGCTTGCCCTGGCAGCCGTAGCCGAGGCCGCGGCTCAGGTAGGCCTCGAGCGGCATCTCCTCCCAGCTCGGCCAGGCCAGCTCGGAGATCTCACGGATCCGACCGCGGTCGGCGCCGCGCTGCAGTTGACCGAACTCGTCGACGTACGCGGTGCCCGGAATGCCGTAGAGACTCTTGCCGTTGTCGAGTGCGTCGGCGATCTCGATGATCGTGTTCTCGCCCTCGCCCAGCGCGACGAGCGACAGCTCCGGGCAGTCCTTGAACGCCTGCTCTGTGTCGGCGGTGATGTGTTCGCCGCCCGCGATGACGGGCACGTTCGGGAAGCGCTTGTGGACCTCGCGAATCACTTCGCGACTGTAGATCCACTCGTTCGAGAACATGCAGCTGACGGCGATCAGGTCGACGTCCTCCGGGACGCGCTGCGCGATCTCGTACTTGTCGAGTCCGTTGATCAACAGGTCGTCGTAGCCGAACGAACGGAAGCACTGCGGCTTCTCGCCGAACGCGTCGATGCACGTGACTTGATGCCCTTCGCGTTTCAACGTCCCCGCGAGGTACGCGACACCCAGCGGCGGCGTGCCGTGGTTTGCGAGTCGTGCCGACTTCGGCAGCACGAACGGAGGGCGAATGAGCAAGACGCGGAGCATGTCGGAAGCTTACCTCATCCCACGATCCCCGGCAGAACACCGAAACGGCCGTACCATCGCGAGACAACCGGTCCCACGGGGGCATTCGGTCCAGCGTGCAGCCACGGTAAAGTCGGTTCCCTGCGGCCGTTGGCACCGTGCCGTCGGTCCCACCGAGGCGAGCGGACCAGCTCCGTGAAAGTACGAAAAAACGCGCGCGTCGGGCGAGCCGACGCGCGCGGTTGGTATCCCGTAGGGGATTCGAACCCCTGTTGCCAGAATGAAAATCTGGAGTCCTAGGCCAGGCTAGACGAACGGGACTTGGACGCTCACGAGCTCCGGAGGCACCCGTGGGGCCGAGAATATTAGAGAGCGCGCGGCCGGAGTCAACACTAACCGAGCGACTTGAACTCCTGAATGCTCGGCAGTTCCTTGAGCGAGCCGAGGCCGAATCGCTCGAGGAAGATCTGGGTCGTGCCGTACTGCAGCGGGCGGCCGGGGACGTCCGCGCGACCGGTCACCTTGACCAGCTTGCTCTCGAGCAGGCTCCGCAGCATCGGGCCGGCCTTGACGCCTCGGATCGACTCGATCTCGGCGCGGATCACCGGCTGACGGTACGCGATCACGGCCAACGTCTCGAGCGCCGCCGGGGACAGCTGCGCGGCCTTCTTGAGGCTCTTGAGACGCTCCAGATAGGGGTAGACGACGGGCCGCGTCAGGACGCGGACCTTGTCACCGGAAAGCGTGAGTTCGATCGGCAGGCCGTGGTCGTCGAGCAGCCCGGTCAGCACGTCGAGCGCTTGCTTGACGAGCTTCTGGGTCGAACCCGTGACCTCGGCGAGGCGCATCACCGTCACGCCGTCGCGCTGCGACAGCAACAGCGCGAGCGACACGCGCGCGAGTTCGTCGACATCCGTCAGGGCGACGAACTCTTCGTCGTCCTGAAGTTCCGGCGCCGTCGGCTCGGCCGCGGACTCGAGGTCCGGATCCTCGTCCGGTTCGTCGGCATCCGGTTCCTCGTCGGGCTCGAGCATTTCGCCAGCCGCGTCGATCGCGTCGATCTCGTCGATCTCGTCGGGTGTCGGGCGGTCCGCGACCGGCAGGTCCACGGGCAGCTCGAGGTTTCGGTCGTCGGCGCGCTCCGGTTCCACGACCGCAGTATCGGGCTTGAGCCGCTCGATGCGGAGGGGCTCCGGCTGCCGGAGCGGTTCCATGCGTGCGAGCGGCGCCTCGTCGACGATCCGCGATTCGTCGACGACGACTTCCGATGGTCCCTTCGCTCCACGATTTGCGGGCGAGCGGACCTCTTGGTCCGGTTCCCGGGAAATGTCGTCCATGGACGCAAGTTTTTAGCGGGAAGCCGGTTCCGGCGCTACAGCGAAGTTCAGCGGGCTAGCGCGCGGTCGCGAACGAGTCGCCGCACCACCGCAGCGCGAACGACTTCTGCTCGAACGGCGACAGGCCTCGCTCCTCGAGACCCTGCCGTAGAGTCTCGCGTACGTCGGCGAACTTCAGGTCCGGCTGGCCCGCCATCCTGCGCACGCAGTACAGCACGCACCAGCGCTGCTCGTTCCCGACCGCCATCGGGAAGACGTCCGAGACCTCGCCCTCCTCGAGGGTGAACGCCTTCTTCGCGACCGGATGCTCGAACGCACGCGTGAACGGCGGCATGAGCCCCCCATCGTTGCGCGTCTCGTCCTCCGAGTGGCGGTAGGCGAGCGTCGCGAAGTCCGCGCCCTCCCGAACGGCGTCGGCCGCGCGCTGGACGACGTCGCGATCGCGATGGACGAGCAGTCGCACCTCGACGCGGTCCTCGAGCATCGCGAGGAACCGGATCACGTAGCTGCGATATCGTTCCCGCGCGAGTTCGACGCGCAGGAACTCGCGGTACTCCTCGACCGTGCGGTCGAACTGCCCGCGGACGTACTCGGAGAACGACTTCCGCGCCCCCCACTCGATCCTGACCCGTTCGCGCAGCAGCTCTTCCTCGCGCGCGACGAGTGCATCGATCTCGACGTCGTCGACGAGGACGCCGTATTTCTCGGCCTGCGCCGCGATGACCGCGTCCATGATCAGCACGTCGATGACGTTCCGGGTCGCGCGGCGGTTGGTCTCGACGAGCCGCTCGAACACGTGGCTCTCGTGCAGCTCGATCTCGCCGACGGTCGCGACGACGTCGTCGACGGCCGGCCGCCGCGGCAGCAGGATCGACGGGTCCAGCGTCGTCGCAACGACCGGTGCAGCGACCCCTCGTTCGATCGAAGCCGAGCGCGGGATCGGCTCGATCGGCTCGAACGACGCCTCGGTCGCCGCGTCGGGCGCACCGCTGCAAGCGCCGAGCGCGACGGCGAGCGGAAGTCCGACGAGCGTCCTCACCGGGCGCGGATCACACGGGTGAACTTGGTGCCATGACACACCGGACAGTCGCCCTTGACCGGCTTGCCGCTCGTGCCCATCGAGGTGACCGTGCCGGCGCCGGCGCAGTTCCCGCAGGCGGACGCGATCGACCGCACGACCTCCATCTGGCCACCGTGCTCGGCAAAGTAGGCGCGCAGCCACTGACGCTTCTCGTTCAGTTTCTGCCCCTTCCACCACGACTCGTCGGTCTCCTCGCCCTGTCCGGCGTTCTGCTTCGCGATCTGCCGAGCTCGCTTCTTGTGCTCGCGGATCATCCGCTTGATGCGCTCGATCTCCGGGTCGTCCGAATCCTGGTTCAACTGGCTCTGCTGACCTTCCTCGACGGACGTGTCCTTGATGATGTCGTCGGCGCCGAGGACCCAAGAACCGATGCCGTAGCTGAACGCGGTCGAGCGGACCCGACCGTGCTCGAGTCGTTTGCTCCAGAGCTCCTGCGCCTCCTCCGGCGTGATCTCGAGCGCGTTCGCGATGTGCTCGAACACGTCGGTCGCCATCTGCGACTCGGCGTAGTCGCGCGCGTTGGCGAGCGTCAGCTTGCCGTCGGACAGCTTCTCGGTGGAGACCGAACGGATCGCGATCTCCCACATCGTGCCCATCCGGTCGACGAGCGAACGCTCCCGATCGCGCTCGTAGCGGCGCTTCTCCCGTTCGAGGTCGGGCATCAGATCCGAGTCCGGGTAGGTCTGCTCGAACTCGAGGATCAGCTCCGCCGCCTTGGGGAAGTTCTTGCGATTGCGGAACTGGCGGATCCGTGCCAACAGCCCGCGCTCCGCGGCCGACTCGCGCAGCACGTCGAGCCGCTTCAGCATGCCGGGGATCTGGTTTACGTGACCGCCACCGCCGAGCTCCTGGGCGCGTTCGAGGTGCTGCTTGGATCGGTCGAAGTCACCGGCCTTGCGCAACAACTCGGCGAAGATCACGTGCTTGTCGGGATCGTCGCCCGGGGCGTGCTCCGCGAGCTTCTCGTCGTAGAAGCTGTCGAGCGTGTAGACCTCGAGGATCGGCACCTCTCGCTTCGTCCGCTTCTTGATCGAGCGTCGCTTGATGTCGACGACGCTGCCCTTGCGCTTGACGGAGTATGCCGTGTCGGACTCGCCGACGATCCGACCGATGAACACGTCCTTGATGCCGCCGGCGATCACGTATTCGATGACGTCCGCCGTGACGGTGAGTTCGTCGTCGTCCTCGACGAGCAGTCCCTTGAGACGTCGGATCTTGTCCGCGCTGGTCGGCGACAGGTCGGACCACTCCAGCACGAGCGTGCCGCCGTTGTCCAGACGCCGGAACGTCAGACCGTCGCTCGTCGCGTCCTCGACCTCGCCGACCAGGACCTGGCCGTGCTCGAGCTGGATCACCTGGCCGACCGCGGTCGTCGCGGTCAGGAACATCGTCAGCCAGAGATGGAACTTCATGGTTGTCTCCTGAGCGCGTCGACGCGCTGCGGGAACGGTTTCTCTCGGCGCATCAGCCGCCGATACACCTGGGCGTAGGACTCACCCTGTTCGAGCCAGGCCACGCGGATCGTCGCGAGCACGAGTTCGGGATAGTCGGGGTCTGCGGACAATCGCACAGTGTAGTCGATGCCGCCGTAGTCGTCGGAGTGCTGGCGCTCGAGCGCCGGAAGATCCAGCTCGTCGTCCTCGGCCATCGGGTCGAACGCGATGTCCGCCAGCAGTTCCTGCTCGATCCGCTGGACCACGGCATCCACGGTGTAGGCCGAACGGACGCGTTGCTCGGCCGTCCGGCGCGTGCTGACGCCAACGCTCAGGACCCCGATCAGGGAAGTGATCCCGAACGTCAGGATGCCGATCGCGAACAACATCTCGACGAGCGTGAAGCCGGTCTGGTCGCGGCGAATCATGAACCCTCCCGACCGTGTTCGATGCGCAGGTAGAAGGTGACGGTCCGCCCGGCGCGCACCGAAACGCCGCGCTCGTGCGGCTTGGCGATCGTCCCGCGCAGGCCGCGTGAGACACCGGTCAGCAGATCTCCTCGGACGTCGTTGTAGCGCACCCACTCGCTCCCGATCTTCAGGTAGCGGCTCTCCGAGACCTTCGGCAGGTTGTCGACGCGGGTCAGCCGGAGCTGCTTCGCGTCGACGGTGATCGCGTCGACGAGGAATGCCTCCGGCGGCTCGTGCGAGCTCCGCGCGACGGTGACCGTGACCCGGATCCAGCGCGGGAACACGTCGTCGCGCGTGTCCCGCAGACTGGCGGGACCGAGGTCGAGGCCGAACGACTCCTCGCGCGGGAACTGACTCTCCGGGTCGGTCAGCAGTCCGGCTCGCGCCGAGTCCCAGACGAACTCGGGCCCACCCGCGGCGGGCTGCGCGCCCCACGATCGGGTGTTCGGCGACCACAGCGCGAACTCTACGTGCAGCAGACCGGTCGCGACGACCTCGGTGACGTGCGGGACGAGGCTGGCCGGGAACGACTCGCTGCCGAACTCGGTCTCGTCCATCAGAGAGGTCACCTCACTGCTCCACGAGAACACGCCACGGCGGAGCTCG
>JAGQQZ010000248.1 GCA_020425915.1 Planctomycetota bacterium
CGGCGGGACGACCCTGTCGCGTCCGCATCGCGGCCCGGACGAGCAGGCCCGCGGCGCGCTTGTGCGGTGCCCGGATGACCTCCTCCAGCGCGTCGGCGGCTTCGTCGACGCGGCCGAGTTCGCCGAGGATCTCCGCGCGCAGCAGCGCGAAGTCTGCACCGGGCATCGTCGCGAGCAACTCGTCGATGTGTGCGAGCGCCTGATCGAGTCGGCCCGCTCGCCGCGCGGCGAACGCGCGCAGGTGCAACAGCGCCGCGCGCGTGCCGACGTCGTCGCCGGCCGTTCGACTCGCAGCGTCGGCATCGTGCTCGCCGCCGGATTCGTCGCCGCGCTCGACGCGGATCCAAGCCCGCTCGACCCAGGCCTCGGTCAGCTCCGGATCGCGCTCGAGTGCTGCGTCGAGCACACGCTCGGCCTCGTCGTCGCGTTGCAGCAACCGGAGCGCCCGCGCCCTCGCCAGCGTCGCGTCGTTGGTGAGCGCCACGCGTTCCGACATCGCGTCGAGCAGTTCGAGTGCGCCGTCGGGGTTGCCCGATTCCGTCAGGCTCCAGATGTGAGGGATCACGACGAGCCAGTCGGCGTCCGTCGCCGCCGCTTCGGCGGAGACGGCCGCTCGGATGTCGGTGTGCGCATCGGCCATGCGGCCCTGTCGCATCCGCATCGTCGAGCGGACCAGGAGTCCGACCGCGTGCTTGTGCGGCGCCGCGACCACGTCGTCGAGTGCCGCCTCGGCTTCCGCGAAACGGTGGAGGTCGCCGAGGATCTCACCGCGCAGCAGCGCGAACTCGGCGCTCGGTTGTGCTGCCATGAGTTCCTCGACGTGGGCGAGTGCGTCGTCGAACCTGCCGGCGCGCTTCGCTGCGAACGCGAGGAGATGGAGAACGGCGGGACGAGTTCGACTGCCTTCGGCGCAGGTGCGCTGGGCCGCCTCGGCGTCGGCGTGTCCGTCGGCGTCGTCGCCGCGCTCGAGTCGAATCCAGGCGCGCTCGACGTACGCCGCCGTGACGTCGGGTTCCCGCTCGATCAGTTCGTCGAGGATGCGTTCGGCCTCGTCGTCGCGTCGCTGGAGTCGGAGCGCGCGGGCGCGCGCGAGCGTCGGTTCGCTGGCCGTCGCGACCTGCGCCGGCATCGCGTCGAGCAGCGTGAGCGCGCGGGCGGCTGCACCGGACTCGGTCAATCGCCAGATCTGTGGCAGGAGCGAACGCCAGTCGGCGTCCGCGATCGGCCGTCCATCGGCGACCGCCTGTTCGATGTCCTCGCGGGCCTCCTCGTCGCGTTCCTGCCGCAGACGGATCGCGGCGCGTGCCAGCAGCCCGGCGGGGCGCCGTTCCGGCGAGCGCAAGAACGCGTCGACGAGCGTCAGCCCGTGTTCGAACTTGCCCGCGTCGACGAGATCCCACACGTGCGGCAGGACCATCTGCCAGTCCTCGTGCGAGGCATCTCGGGCGACCTCCGCGGCTTGTTCGAGGTCCTCGTTCGCCTCGGCGACGCGGTCCTTGCGGAGTCGCATCGCGGCACGCACGAAGAACGCCGACGGACTCCGACGCCACGACGCGATGGCTTCGCCGAGCGTAGTGTCGGCTTCGTCGAGTCGGTCGAGGTCGCACAGCGCGCGCGCCTCGGCCAGGCGCGCCTGATACTTGCGGGAGTCTCCGTCCGGGATCGTGCGGACGACCTCGAGCGCCTTGTTCGGTTCGTCGGCCAGCAGGTGCTTCCACGCCCGCCCGATCAGCGAGCGGTTCATGTTCGCGGCCTTGACGGATTCGATGCCGGCCTTCTGTCGCTCGTTCGCGTTCTTGCGGAGCGCGTCGAGTGCGGACGCCCAGCGTCCGCCGTTGCGCGCCAACTCGGAGAAGCGGTGCTTCTCCTCGAGTTCCTCGAGTCGCGTCACGATCGTCGCGAGTTCGTCCGGCGGCAGCGTGTAGAGGCTGCAGTCGGCCGGGTCGATGACGGTGTTGACGAAGACGTCGACACCGAGCTCCTCCCCGTAGGCCAGGTAGTCGCCGAACTCGTGCCAGTTCTGGCGCATCAGGCAGTAGGTGAGGCTGAGGTAGGTGCCCTTGTCGCGCGCATAGTCGACGAATCGCTCGACGTTGCGGGTCACCTTCTCGAAGTCCATGTTGACGCGGATCGACTCGGCGGTCTCCTTCGTCGCGCCATCGACCGAGATCGACAGACCGATCGGGAAGTGCTCGAGGATGCGTTCGACCTTCGCGTTCCACTGGGTGCCGTTGGTCGTCACGTGGCACGGGATCGTGATCCCGTCCTCGATCATCATGTCCCACACGCGGTAGGACTCCTGCGCGAGGAACGGCTCGCCGCCGAAGAACTTCGCGATCTTCAGGTGCGGGAGGAAGTCGCGCAGATCGGCGAAGAACTGGTCGTCGTAGACCTTCGGCAGCGGCGGCAGGTTCTCGCGGTGGGCGCGAATCGTCGAGGAGAGCACGCCGTAGCACATGATGCACGCGAGGTTGCACGTGTTGCTGAGCGTGAACTCGAGCATCGACGGCCATTCCGGATCCTCGCCGCGCAGCGGCAGCTCGTCGAAGGTGTTGGTGTAGACCTGGTCGAAGCCGCCACCCTGGATCTGCCACTCGCAGAACTCGCAGCCGAGCTTGAAGTTGTACGTCGACAGCGCCTTGCGCATCGCCTTGACGCGTTTGCCGTGCCAGATGTCGTGCAGGCGGGTCTGCGCGACGTTGCCGAGCACGTATGTCGTGTTCTTGCAGCACGCGATGACGTCGCCGTTCGTGTTGAAGTACAGCGACGTGAACGGCGCGTAGCACGACGACCGGAACTGTCGATTGCCGATTCCGCGATGGAGTTCGTATGCTGCGACGGTTTCCGGGTCGATCATGGCGCGCGAGGCCCGGGTACGGGGTCGCCGGGCGTGGGGGGAACTCGGGAATTGACCAGCTTTCCCCACATAC
>JAGQQZ010000249.1 GCA_020425915.1 Planctomycetota bacterium
GTATCGACCCGGGAGGGATCATCGAATGACACGCCCGTTCCCGATCGACCGCGGGTTCGCGCTGATCTCGGTGCTCGTCGCGCTCAGCATCCTGCTCGCGCTCGCCGCGCCGTTCCTGCTCGCGATGGGGCGGGGCGACCTTGCGGCGCGACACGAGGTCGAACTCGCGCGCGTCGAGAGCGCGTCGCTGTCGGCGCGTGACTTCCTGCTCGCCCAGGTCGGTCGCGAGGATCTGACGCCGCTCAGCGACGGGCTCGAGGAGTTCCCCGATCGTGTCGAGTTCCCGTCCGGCTTCCAGGCGCTCGGGGAGAACGGTCGCGTGCAGTTCGGCGGTGAGGCCTGGGACCTGCAGCGCAAGATCGACCTGAACAGCATGACGCCGCTGCTCTACTCGAACCTGCTCGGCTTGACCGCGCGGCTCGCCGAGGATCACGAGGGCGAGTTCGAGGAGATCGTCGTCGACGGCAACGCCGACCGGTTCCCGGAGAGCGGGTATCTGCTGCTCAACCGCGAGGTGATCCGCTACGGCAGCCGCGAGGGAGATCGGTTCCGTGAGCTGACGCGGGGGCTGTTCGTCGAGGAGGGCTTCCAGCCCGCGGTGTTCGAGGGCGCGGACGGAGAGCCCTCGAAGACCGCGAAGGACACGCTGATCCTCGACTTCCGGACCGTGCTCGCGACCGCGTTCCCGTTCTGGGTCGAGAAGACCCGCTACCAGCCGTACGCCGCGATCGACGACCTGGCGCGGATCGGCAGCCTGCAGCGCGGATCCTTCGATCCGATCGAACTCGAGGACCTGTCCGAGCAAGTCGTCGTCGGTGCCGCGGCCGACCACGGCACGACCTGGGGCCGTCCCGAGCGGGTGTTCACGATCATCGAGGACGCGCTCGAACGGCCGGTCGGGCTGCGCGTGCGGTCGGCCGCCGACATCGGTGCAGGCTGCATCGTCCGAATCCGCGACGTCGACGGCACCAACGTCGAGTACGCGCTCGTCGCCTCGACCTCGGTCCCGATGGGCGACCGCGGCACCGTGCGGCTGCCCTCGAACTGGTACATCAACCTGCTGCGACCGCTGCTGCTCGAGCACGAGCCGACGCTCACGGTCGTCGAACGGCTCGTGCCGACGCCTGTCAACGCGAACACCGCCAGCGTCGAGGTCCTCGCCGCGATCATGCAGTCGCTGCGCGTGCGACCGCGCACGATGGTCGCCGGCCACCGCGAGAGCCGCGCCGAGAAGCCCTACATCCGCCGCGCCGAGGCGCTCGAGCGCGCGGCGATGATCGCCACGCTGCGCGATCCGAATGGCGGGTTCGAGGGCGAGGTCCCCGAGGACGTCGAGTTCGGGCCGTTCCGTGGCTGGGAAGACTTCGAGCACCGGGTGTTCAAGCCGTGGTTCGACGCGTCGACGAGCACCGATCAGCGGCGGCTCCTGATGCTCCTGTACGAGCTGTTCATGAGCGGGCGGCCGGGGGCGTGCGACATGGGGACGGTGCCGATCGCGTTCCACTCGTCGCCGTTGACGTTCTACCGCGCCGCGGCGAACCGATTGCATCCCCTTCGCACGGGGGAGAGCGCGCGGCTCGAACGGCAGGGCATCGCGAACGCGCGGCCGGGCCACACCGCGTTCTGGAACGTCGCGACGCAGGAGTCCTTCGAGGAGATCGCGCGACTCGACCGACGGACGCCGTTCTGGATGACGTTGCCGGTCAACACGTCGGCGCTCGATCCGCGCGATCGGGGGACCGACCCGTCGGTGCGGGCGTTCGCGCACACGGTGGCGCACGCGTTCCCGGACGCAGGACTCGGCCAGGCGCGTTTCCCGTCGACCGATCCGGACGACGAGAAGGGTGTGAAGCCCGCACCCTCGAACACGCCGCTGCGCTACGCCGGTGACTACTACCAGCACGAGGGGTTCTCGACTTCGTTGCACCCCGAAGGGCGTCACCTCGGACAGGAAGGCGTCTACGAGATCGACAACTCGGGTCCGCGCAGCCAGGCCAACCAGGGAGCGTCACCACCGGCGACGCACGCTCGGATCCGGTTCCCGCTGACCGAGAACGAGGGCCTGACCCGCGGCATTTCGTACCAGTTCTGGTTCCGCCTCGACGACACCCAGGAACAAGCGCTGTTCGAACTGTCGGTGCCGTCCGAGGGCTACCCCGATCGCAACCGCATCTCGCTGCAGCTCCGCGACCAAGCGCTGATCCTCGAACTCATCGACGACGCGGGTATCGACCCCGATCCGAGCGTCGTCGACACCGCGGTCCAGCGTTCGACCGGGCGGTGGGAGATCCCGATCGCCGATTTCGACCTGCAGCCGAATCGTTGGTACCACGCCAACTTCTCTGCGGTCGGCAATCGGCCCGGACAGCTCGAGCTCACGCTCGACGGCGTGCCGCGGGCGCAGCCGCACATGCGGACCGTGCTGACGACCGAGATCCCGCCGTTCCAGTTCCCGCAGAACCCGAACGTCGCGAATCCGACACTGCAGCAACAACAAGTCCAGGCGCAACTGCACCCGCCGATCCGTGTCGAGACGACCGACGGCTTCCCGCCGCGCGGCGTGTTGCGGATCGGCAACGAGCTGTTCGAGTACACCTCGACCGATGCGACGACGTTCTACACCGACGAGGCGGATTCGTTCGGCGGGCGTCTCGCGCGGCAGGACATCACCGAGTTCGTCGACTCGAACGGGCTGCCGACGAACGGATTCTTGGCTGCCGACCGCCGCGTGCAGGTGCTCGGTGGCCAGAACACGAGCTTCCCGGTGCCGATCGCGCCCGACCACCGGTCCGGGGCGACGGTCGAGCTCTACGGCTACTCGCTGCCGGCCTACCCGAACCGGTTCCTCGAGGTAGGCGCGACGCAGTTGACGGAGTCGTTGGGGGCGTTCGCGATTGCGCGGGTCGCAAATCACTCGATCGCGACCGGCGGGATGGCGCAGATCCAACTGACGGGTGTCGGAGGGGGAGGTCCGCCACCCGATCCGATCGATCTCGGCTACGGGATCGACGAGAACTGGCCGAGCGGTGCCGGCGACTACCTGCTGCTGACGAACCCGACGTCCGAGGCGCTGCCGGCGAACCCCGCCGACCCGGCGATCCTCGCCGCGTTCCCCGAGAGCGGCGGTTACATCGCGCTCGTGCGGATCTCGCGCACGGCCAATCCGAACTTCAACAACCCGGGCGTCGTCGGCACGGGCGTCGCGATCGGCGGCGTCGAGATCATGCGCTACACGAGCCGGTCCGGGAACCAGATCCAGGGCGTGCAGCGCGACATCAACTTCCAGATCGATGGCCACACCTGGGAGTCGACGAGTTGGTTCGACATCGCGAACCCGCGGCGCAAGTTCGTCACTGCCTGGACGTACCCGGTCACGCCGCCCACGCTCGACGAACGTCCCCAGTGGTACACCTACGCGGTCCCGATCTCGATCGGTGTCGGAGGTGCCGTGCCGAGCGCGAGCGATATCGCCGAGTGGGTGCAGCTCTACCCGCAGAACAACGAGATCGACACCGAGTGGGTGCGCTACGACACGGTGCTCGAGAACAAGTACCTCGTGCGCGCCGAGCAGGGCGCGCTCCATGCGGTCCTCGTCGCGCTGACCGATCAGCCGGGCGGTACGGTCGACGTCACCGAGTCGGGGGCGGTGTTCGGCTACGCGAACACGAGTCCGTACCCCGTTCCCGTCGATCCACATCCGAACCGCATCGGGTACTTCGACCCGATGGAGATCACCTACCCGGCGATCCACCTCGCTCGGATGAACCTCGGGTTCCGCGGTGATCCTCAGACCGGCACTTCGTCGCACGCGCACAATGCGGGCGCCCAGGTCCTGCCGTGCCATCGATTCGAACTCGACTGGTCGGGCTACGGTGCCCTCGCCCCACGGGCCGGACGCAACGACCGGATCGGACTCGTGCAGGGCTCGGCCCGCGTGACCGGTCAGGTTCCGACCGTCGAGTGGCACGTCGTGAACTGGGTCATGCGGGAATTCGCGTCCGACCCGAACAACATCCGCACGTTGACCGGCAACCAGAACCCGGCGACGCAGCGCAAGAACATCGGTGCGTTCCCGTTCCAACTCGTCGCGCTCAAGGACTCGGTCGGCGCCGCCTACTACGGGGCCGCCGACGAGAGCCGGGTCGTGCTGGACGACTCGCGCCTGCTCGATCGCGCGGTCAAGTTCCCGAGCGGTGAGCTGCCGGCCGCCGACGTCCAGAGCGCGGTCGTCGGCCAGAGCGGGCACCAGGAGCTCGCGCCGATGCGCGGGATCGTCGACGAGGTCGCGCTGGTCGCGCGGCGCGTGACGCCGGTGTTCCTCGACACCTCGTTCGACGCGACGGCCAACGAGTTCTACGTCCGCGGCGGCTTCACGCCGACGCCGATCGGGCCGTTGTTCGGCGCGAGTCCGCGACAGGCGGTCGCCGGCCTCGACCTGCCGCGGGAAGGCGGCCTGCTGTGGGTCGATGGCGAGATCCTCGCCTACCAGCTGTTCGATCCGACGAGCAATCGATTCGACGTCGCGACGAACGGCCGCGGGCTGCTCGGCACGACGCCGACCGCGCACGACTCCGGGACGTTGGTCTACTTCGTCGACCAGATCCCGACCGAGGTGCTCTCGGCCGGCGTCAACAACACGGGCTACGAACTCCTCGTCAACCGACTCGGCGCGCTGCCCGCCGACGGCGGAACCGTGCTGCTCGGCACCGAGCTGCTGCACTACGCCTGGACCGAAGGCGTCGGGACGCTGGCGATGCCGGCCTGGACCGATCCGGCGGGCGACGGTCGGCCCGAGGGGCTGTTGCGCGGACGCTACGGCACGACCCCGGTCGCCGGTGCGACCGGCGAGGCGGTGATCTGGTTCCCGTTCCGCTACTGGGACCGGTTCCACGAGCGCGCGGACGACCCCGCGATGGCCTATGCGCAGTACACGAGTGACCCGGGTCTGTCGTGGTTCGACCGCTTCGGCTGGATCGAGGAGGGCAACAGCGAACTCGTCGATCTGCAGTGTTACGTCCGCGTCGATCATCGCGGGCGGTTCGACGCCGACCCGGAGGAGACTCCGGGGCTGTTCCGATTCCGCAAGGGCGAGCACCAGGGCGGACTCAACCGGATCGGCATGCTCGGTTCGGCGATCGAGCTGCGGTTCTGCGTCGAGTACAAGCCCGGCGCGTTCGACGGCCAGACCTTCCTCGCGCAGGACTGGAAGTACGCGCCGATCCTCCGCGAGTTCGTCCTCGTCTCCGAGTCCGAACCGCGCATCCTGAGCGAGAGGATCACGGCCCGATGAGCACCCAACGCGACCGGCAAGCGGGCTTCACGCTGATCGAGATCGTCGTGGTCATGGGGCTGCTGGCGTCGTTCGTGCTCATGCTCGTGCAGCTGACCGGGTCGGGCGTCGACATGTTCACGAAGGGTCAGCGCGGCCAGGACCTCGCCGATCGCGCGATGCTCGCGTCGCACGCGATCGAGGACGAGCTGGGTCGGATGGTCGGGCCGGTGCGGACCGACTTCGAGCCGCACACGCCCGACGCGCGGCTGATCGTCAACTACGTCAACCGCGGCTTCGCGCGGGACGGCGAGGAGCACGACCGGATCCAGATGCTGCGCGCGACGGTCGGTCTCACCGAGGCCGAGGAGACGGAGTTGCTCGTCGGTCCGATCCGCGAGGCGATCCTCGAGGAACTCGGCGACGTCGACGAGGCCGCGCTCGAGAAGATGCTCGAGGCCGAGCTCGCTGGTCGTCCGCGCTTCGGGCGCGGCGATCTGTTGCTGTTGCCGTGGCCGATCGGCGACGACGGCGTGTTCTA
>JAGQQZ010000250.1 GCA_020425915.1 Planctomycetota bacterium
CGACGACGATGCCACCGGCTCGGCCTACGTGTTCGGCCGCGGCGCCGGCGGATGGACGGAGCAGGCGGTGCTCCGCGCGGCCGGTGCGGAACCGATCGACCTGTTCGGCGCGTCGGTGGCGATCGACGGTGACACGATCGTGGTCGGAGCTACGGGTGAGGACGGCGGACTGCCGGGAATCGACCCCGACGGTAGCGACAACACCAAGGCGCGGTCCGGCGCTGCCTATGTGTTCGTTCGTACCGGGACCACGTGGGCGCAGCAAGCGTACATCAAGGCGTCCAACCCGAGCGGATCGGACTACTTCGGGACTTCCGTCGCCGTTTTCGGGGACACGGCGATCGTCGGTGCGCCCTTGGAAGACAGCAGCGCCAACGGGATCGACGGTGACCAAGGCGGAGGTGCAGCCGACGCAGGGGCCGCCTACGTGTTCGTACGAACCGGTGGGACCTGGACGCAGCAAGCGTACGTGAAGGCCGCGCACTCCGGGGCGGGTGACCTGTTCGGGTCCTCGGTCGCGATCGACGGCACGACGGCCGTCGTCGGTGCGCCCGGTGAGGACAGCGCCGCGACCGGTGTGAACGGGTCTCAGACGAACAACGCGAGCAACGCCGCCGGAGCGGCCTACGTGTTCGTTCACGACGGCACGTCGTGGAGTCAGCAGGCGTTCCTCAAGGCCTCGAACACCGGTGGCGGTGACGAGTTCGGGAAATCGGTGAGCGTGTTCGGCGACGAGATCGCGGTCGGCGCGAACTCGGAGGACAGCAGCTCGTTGGACATCAACGTCGGCGAGAGCGACAACAGCGATTCGAACTCGGGTGCGGTGTACGTGTTCGAACGGTCCGGGTCGACCTGGGGCTCTCCGGTCTACGTCAAGAGCTGGTATGGGAGCGAGTGGTTCGGTCACTCGGTGTCACTCGGTGACGAGTCCCTCGTCGTGGGCGCGGATCGAGATTCGCACGGCGGCACGGGGATCGACAGCGACCCGGACTTCTTCCCCGGTCACAACTTCTCCGGCGCGACCTTCTCCTTCGCCGTGGAGGCGCGGGGCATCGGCCGTTCCGGTTGTCCCGGGGAAGATCGACCACAGCTCACCGGTGTGGTCTCCGCAACGTCTGGATTCGAGCTGGACTGCCCCGAATTGACCGAGCCCTGCTTCGTCAACCGCGTCATGCTGTTCGGTGCTTGTGATCGCATCGGGGTCATGGTCCCACCGCCGCTCGGTTGCGATCCCGATTGCTTGCTCGTCGTCGGACCGATCTGGGGGAGCGCTGGGCGACTCGTCGTCGGGCCCGGGCTGCCGCTCGGACTCGAACTCTGCGTGCAATGTGGCTGCGTCGCGGCTCCGTCGTTCTTGTGCGTGAATCTCTCCGAAGGAAGGCGCATCCTCGTCGGTCCTTGAGGACTCGACGACAGTGACGAACACGAACGGCGGATCGGGTGCGACTTGCCACGTCGGCATCGACATCGGTGGCAGTGCGGCCAAGCTCGGTGCCCTCGACGGGAACGACCGGATCTTGTGGGAGGATGCCGTCGCGACGCCGGCGCATGCCGAGGCCGTCGACGTGCTCGATGCCGTTGCGGAACGAGTCTCGCGACAGGGGGGTGACATCGTCTCGATCGGTGTCGGTCTGCCCGGTGCCCTCGATCGTGAGCGGGGCGTCATCGACGTCTCACCGAACCTGCCCTGGCTGCGCGGCGTGCCGATGCGCGAGGAGCTCGGTCGCCGACTCGGCTTCGAACCCGCGCGGATCCGGCTCGAGAACGACGCCAATGTCGCGGCGCTCGGCGAGTGTCGGTTCGGCGGTGGGCGCGATCATCCGGACATGCTGTTCGTGACGCTCGGCACCGGAGTCGGCAGCGGGCTGGTGCTCGGCGGTCGTCTCCACGTCGGCGCGGGGCTCGCGTGCGAGATCGGTCACCTGTGCGTGGAGCCGGACGGGCGGGAATGTGGCTGCGGTTCGCGCGGGTGCCTCGAGACGATCGCGTCCGCGTCGGCGGCGCGGCGATTCGCCGAGGAGGCGGGGCTGCCGAAAGGACATCCAGGCGACCTCGAGTTGCTGACCGCGCAGTCGCGAGCCGCGGCCGGGCCCGAGCGCGAACTGCTCGAACGCGTCGGCCGCAACCTCGGGCACGGTCTCGCGGTGGTCGTGGTCCTCGTCGACGTGCGGACCTTCGTCTTCGGCGGCGGCTTCAGCGCGGCCCTCGACGTGCTGCGGCCGGGGATCGAAGCCGGGATCGCGGAGCGGTCGTTCGGCGAACGCGCGTTCGAGTTGTTGCCGGCGACGCTCGGCAACGCCGCCGGCTGGATGGGCGCGGCGACGCTCGGCGCGTGACGCGCCGCTAGCGGTGGCCGAACACGCGCTCGAAGAACGGCACCACGGCTCGGGTCATCCGCTCGGTTCCCGAATCCGCGAACACGTGGTCGACGCCCTCGAGCACGACGAGTTCGGGGCGGTCGAGTGCCTTGCTGCGAATGTCCTCGGCGTCGCGCAGTGGAACGACCGTGTCCGCGTCGCCGTGGACCAGCAGCCACGGCACGTGGATCTCGGCGCCGAGCTCGACGACGGTGTCGATCTTCGCCATGTCGTCGACCCAGGCCTGCGACAGCGGGCATTCCGGCTTGTCCCACATCAGCGAGTCGCCGGGTCGTTGCCCGCCGAACTTGCGCTGCGCGAAGTCCTTCGTGTGCACCATCCCAGCCAGCGACACGAGTACCGAGATGCGGGTGTCGGACGCGGCGCGTAGCACGCCGACGGCCGCGCCCATGCTGTGGCCCGCGTATGCGAGCGGACGATCGAGTCCGTTGAACGCGTCGAGGACGCAACCGAGGTCCTGCACTTCCTTGCTGACCGTCGAGTCCTCGAAGCGACCTTCGGAGTCGCCGTTGCCGGAGAACGAGAATCGCAATGACGCGATGCCGACCGCGGCGAGCGCCGTCGACAGGGCCTGCAGGAACGGCCGATCCTTGTTCGCGGTCACGCCGTGGCCGATCACGACGAGCGGAGACTCGTCGGTCGAGCCGAGCGTCAGCGTGTGGTCGAGTCGTTCGCCGAACGTATTGCGGAGTTCGTCCACCATCAGTCGAACACGATGACCGAACGGATGCCGTCCTGCTCCTCCATGAGCTCGAAGCCGCGGTTGACGTCCTCGAGCTTCAGGTGGTGCGACACGAACGGATCGAGCGGCAGTTCGCCACGGACGTACATGTCGACGAGCTGCGGCACGTGAGTGCGACCGCGCGCGCCGCCGAAGCTGCCACCCTGGACCTTGCGGCCGGTGATCAACAGGCGCGGCACGATCTCGAGCTTCTGGCCCTTGCCGGCGACGCCGAGCAGCGTGCACAGGCCCCAGCCCATGCGGGCGGCCTCGACTGCCTGGCCCATGACCGAGACGATTCCTGTCGCCTCGAAGGTGTAGTCGGCGCCGAACCCGTCGGTCATGTCGAGGATCTCCTGCACCGGATCGTTGTCTTGGACCTGGATGACGTCGGTCGCGCCGGCTTGCCGGGCGAGTTCGAGCCGGTCGGCCGACTTGTCGACGCAGACGATTCGTCCGGCCTTCCGCAGTCTGGCGCCGAGCACCGCGCCGAGTCCGACCATGCCGGCGCCGAACACGGCGACCGTCGAGCCCGCTTCGACTTCGGCCTTCCAGATCGCGGCGGCGATGCCGGTCGTCGCGCCGCAGGCGAGCATGCAGATCGCGTCGAACCGAGCCGACGGGTCGACCTTCGCGAGCGCGATCTCGGGCATGACCGTGTACTCCGCGAACGTGCTCGTGCCCATGAAGTGGCGGATCGGCTCGCCGTCGCGCGACAAGCGCGGCGTGCCGTCGGGCAGGAAGCCCTTGCCCTGCTGTTCGCGGATCGCGAGGCAGATGTTGGTCTTGCCGCTCTTGCAGTGGATGCACTCCCCGCACTCCGGCGAGAACAGCGTGATGACGTGGTCGCCGGGCGCGACGCTCGTCACGCCCGTGCCGATCGCCTCGACCACGCCTGCGCCCTCGTGGCCGAGGACGCACGGCGCGTAGCCACTCGGGTCGGCGCCGCTCGCGGTGTAGAGGTCGGTGTGGCAGACGCCACACGCCTTGACCTTCACGAGCACCTCGCCGGGTCGCGGGTCGGCGATGTCGAGGTCCTGGACGACGAGGGGTTGGCCGAATTCCTCGAGTACTGCGGCACGCATCTTCATTGGGGGGGTCCTCTCTCTCTCGGAGAGCGCCCACCCTATCCGGATCGGGTCCCGAGTTCGACTCAGCCGCGGATCGACTTCGCGCGCGCTTCGTGCAGGGCTGCGCGGAACCTCTCGACGTCCGGGTGTCGTTCCCGCACTTCCTTCGCGTCGACGAGTTCGCAGCGCGCGCAGACCCAGTCGATGTCGTCGAGGACGAGGCGCTCGACCTCTGCCGCTTCGTGTTCCCGACCCAACCGTCCACCCGAGTCGGACGCCACGGCCATGGCGAAGAGGTCGCGTCGGAACGTGTCCGGCCGGAAGTGTTCGTCGTACAGATCCGCGAGCGTCCCCGGTCGAAGTCCGCGCAGGCCGCGCGCGGTCAGATGCAGCGCGGCGACCTGCTTCGCGAACCGGCGCGTCGCCTGGTCGGCGACGCCCGGCAGTCGATCGCACAGTCGGTCGATCAGCTCGGTTCCGGCCTGTTCGTGACCGTGGTGCGAAGGGAACCGGTCGGGATCGGTCAGGTTCTTGCCGAGGTCGTGGCACAGCACCGCGAATCGGACCGCGTAGGCGTCGGTCGGTGCGAGTTCGCGCGTGCGTCCGACGGCGCACTCGAGCGCGAGCACGAGGTGCAGGCCCTGACCGATCTCCGGGTGGTGGCGGATCGGGCCGGCCGGTCGGCCATCGAACTGCGGGGCGAGTTCGGGGATGACGTGCGCGAGCAGTTCGGCCTCGTACAGCTCCTGCAGCCAGGTGCCGGGCGATGGAAGCTCGCTCAGTGCGGCGCGAAGCTCGGCGCCGATCGCCTCGGTCGGGACGGAGTCGAACACGGCGCGCGGCAGGTCGATCTTGCGGATGCCGCGGTCGACCTCGAAGCCGAGTCCGAGCGCCTTGCGGTAGTAGCGCAGCCACCGGATCGGATGCTCGCGAACGCGGGCCGCGGCGTTGCCGACTGCGACGACGCGCTGCTCGCGCCAGTGGTCGAGTCCGTCGAAGGGGTCGAGGATCTCGTCCTCCGCCAGCCACCAGGCGAGCGCACCGATCGTCATGTCGCGCTGCGAGAGATCGGTGACGATTCGCCGACGCAGGTCGGGATGCGCGTCACGTTCGCCGCGGAACGACGTGATCTCGACGCGTTCGCCGGCGAGGGACAGCGCGAGCGTGCCGCGTTGCCGGTTGAGCCGCGTGGTCGGCACGAAGACTCCGTGTCGTTGCAGGAGCGCTTCGCCCGCCTCGACGTCGAGAGCCCACGCGAGATCGAGGTCGCCGGGTGCCTTGCCGTCCAGATCGGCGCGACGACACGCCTCGAACAGCGCGCTCGAACCGACGACGCAGGTCCCGAGTTCCGGATCGAGCAGCCACGGGGCCGCGTCGCGGATGCAACTCGCGGGATTCAGCGCGGGCGCCCCTCGAGCTTCTTCTTGTTCTTGGCGAGCCAGGCTCGGGCCTCGTCCGAGGAGTTGAACTTCTGGCCGGTGAGCTTGAACAGCGCGGTCTTGAGTTCGTCGCGCCACGAGCGCCAGGCCTTCCAGCGTTGTTCCCAATACTCCGCGGGTGGGTTGTCGGCGGCGTGCGGATCGTCGACCGTGCCCGGCTCGTCGAGGTGGTGCAGCAGGAGATCGATGCCCTGGAGTTCCTTCTGGTTCTCGATGAGTTCGATGATCGCCTGTTGCTTCGGACGATGCTCCTCCGAGAAGTCCGTGCCGAACTGCTTCTCGATGACCTTCCAGTCCTTCGACGTGTAGCCCGATCGATCGAACGATCGGATCAGGTCGGCGACGATCTCGGGCTTCGCGGTGACGGCGCGGTCCTTGAACAGCTTGAGGATCGACTTGCGGACGTCCTCCGGCGGATGGACCGCGAGCAACTTCGCGGCCTCGCGCCGCACGCTGACCGAATCCCCGCGGGAGACGACGCGTTCGAGCAGCGGAACGAGTTTCGCGTGGGATCCTTCGCCGAGCTTCTGGACCGCATCCATCCGGTCCTTCAGGGAGGCGTTCTTGGTGCTCGACTCGCGCTTGAACGTGGCGGCGATGGCTTTCGCCTCGCCGTCGGAGAGTTGCTTGACCGCTGGGGTCGTCGGTCGGGAGGCCGCCGCCGGCGCCGGGTCTTGGACGCCGCAGCACAGAGTCAGGGTGAGGGCTACGAGCATGGGAGGAGGATTGTAGTTGGATCTTCCGCGGGGCGGAAACCGTCGATGGGACGATGGGTTCGGGGTCGTTGGCGGGGGCCTCACTCGGGCTCGCAACGACAGGAGGCGCCCTCCGTCACCGCTTCGCCGTCGTTCGGCCGCCCTGCGGGCGAGCGGCCGAACGACGGC
>JAGQQZ010000251.1 GCA_020425915.1 Planctomycetota bacterium
CAGCTTGCGCATGTGCGAGTCCGAATTCAGGGTTCGAGGGACGACGCCGGCGAGGGGGGCCGACGATCCCGGAAGGTAGCGGCGCCGTTCCGCCCGTGCAACCGGCATTTCGGCATTCGGAGCGCCCTGGCGGACCATGGCGCCCGCACGCCCAAACCCCTGGCGCAGGAGATCTTCTGGCGGCCCCAGGGGCGCACCGCTACCTTCGATCCGGTGCCGCGACGCGCCACGACGTG
Organism: Planctomycetota bacterium; assembly: GCA_020425915.1. Classification (GTDB taxonomy): domain Bacteria; phylum Planctomycetota; class UBA1135; order UBA1135; family UBA2386; genus JAGQQZ01. Next base: position 237 of record JAGQQZ010000251.1, read on the forward strand.
CCTGTTCGGCGGGGCTTTCGACCCCCCGCACGCGACCCACCGACGCCTCGTCGAGGAGGTCGGGCGACGGCTCGACGTCGATCGCACGATCGTGCTTCCGGCCGGCGATCACCCCCACAAGGGCGAAGCCCAGCTGCAGCCCGCCGCCCACCGGATCGCGATGTGTGAACTCGCGTTCGCGGGCATGCCGAACGTCACGGTCGACGCTCGGGAAACCCATCGCGCCGGCAAGTCGTACACGGTGGACACGATCCGGGAGTTCCGCGCCGAACTCGGCCCCGCGGTCCGACTGGTCTGGCTCATCGGCTCCGACAACCTCCCGTTGCTGCCGACCTGGCACGAACACCACGCGCTGCTCGAGCTGGCGACGGTCGTGACGTTCCCGCGAGCCGGCCACCCGATCGATCCAGATCGACTCGCCATGCTCGACTTCACCGACGAGGAACGCACCACGCTCCTCGCCAATTGCCTCGACGCCGAGCCGGATCCGACCAGCGCGACCGAAGTGCGTGCCGCGCTCGCGCACGGGCAGCGCCCCGACGGGATCTCACCCGCCGTGTTCGACTACATCGAGCGACACCGTCTCTACCGATGATCGAGGCATGGGTGTCGGGCGCTGCCACGGCGGCGGCCCTGGCGATCGCCTGGTTCGCGCACGTGCGCTGGATCGGCTGGATTCCCGAGGACGTGGCGAACGCACGCCGCAAGCAGCACGCCAACGCGATTCCGCTGATCGGGTTCGTGCCGGCGCTCGCATCGGTGATCGTCTGTGCGCTCCACGACCGACCGTGGCTCGCCGCGGGTTGCGCCGTGGCGGGAATCGTCGGCTTCCTCGACGACCGCAACAAGCACGCCGGCGATGGCATCGACTGGCGAGCCAAGGCCGCGGGCCTCGTCCTCGCGTCGACGCTCGGCTGGATGTCGATCGAGGCACCCGCCCCGATCGACTCGGTCACCGCGCTCGCTCTCTGGGGCTGCGTCTTCGTGATCGCGAACGCGGTGAACTTCCTCGACAACGTGCACGGCGTCGCCGCCACGCTCGGCGGACTGGCGCTCTGGCTCGGCGGCGATCCGACCTCGATCGCGCTGGCCGCGTGCTGGTTCGCCTTCCTGCCGTTCAACTGGCCCCACGGCCGGCTGTTCCTCGGCGACAGTGGTGCGCTCTCGCTCGGCCTGCTGGTCGGCGCGACGACGGCCTCACGTGCGGTCGCAACCGGAGTCGACCCGGATTGGTTCGCGATGATCGCACCTGCCGCGATCTTCTGGGTCGACTTCGTCCAGGTCATCACGGCACGGCTCTGGCTCGGCTACGCCCCGTGGGTCGCCGATCGTCGACACCTGACGCACATCGCAGGGAACCTCGGCCTGCCCACCTGGGCACAGGCACCGCTGTTCCTCGCGTTCGCCGGCAGCGCCCATGTCGTGCTGTCGCGGTTCGCGTGACGCCCTAGGCCCGACTCACTCGGCTGCCCGGAACGACGTCCATGCGACCGTCCTCGAACCGGACCCAGCACTTGGTCCCGCCGTCGTAGTCGGAGGCTCGGAGCAGCAGCTCCGCCGGCTCGCCGAACGCGGTGCACCGCGTGCCGGCGACGTCGCGACTCCCGGACCAGGCGAGCACGAACGGGTTCTCGGCTCGCTCGCGCGCGACCGTCGTCGGGTCCATGTGGCCGGGGAAGATCCTCGTCTCGTCCGGGAGTTCCATGAGCACGTCGACGATCGACGTCCGCAGGTCCTCGAACGTCGTGTGACCCGGCGCACGAGTCCCGCCCACGCTACCTCGGAACAACGTATCTCCGGTGAACACGGCCTCGTCGTTGATCACGAATCCGAGCTGACCGCGTGTGTGACCGGGGATGTGCAGCGCCCGCACGTGGAGACCACCGGTGACGAGTTCGTCGCCATCCGCGAGGAGCGTGTCGAGTCCCCCGGGGAACAGCTCACGTTCCGCGGCGTGCCCGCACACCGCACAACCGAATCGTTCGCGGTAGTCCGCGTTGTGGTGCACGTGATCGTGGTGGTGGTGCGTGCAGAGCACGTGCGACAGCTCGAGGCTCTCGCCTTCGATGATCGTGCGCAATGGCTCGAATGGTCCGCCGGTGTCGATCACGATGGCACGCCGCGTCGGTTCGTCGACGACGAGCCACGAGTTGGAGAGCCAGCCGGGGTGCATCGTCCGCTCGATCCGCATCCCCCCACGATCGCGTGCGGCCCGCCCGATGTCTACAATGCGGACGTGGACGCGATCCTGACTCCGATCCTCGGCAACTCACAGCGCCTCGACGGCGGATCCATGTACGGCAACTGCCCGCGCGCGGTTTGGTCCAAGTGGTCGCCGCCGGACGAAGAAGGGCGCATCGCGTTGGCGTGCCGCACCCTGCTGGTCGAGACCGGAGGTCGCCGCATTCTGTTCGAGACCGGCATCGGCGCGTTCTTCCCGCCAGCGATGCGCGAGCGCTTCGGCGTCGTCGAATCCGAGCACGTCCTGCTCGGCAACCTGGTCGCTGCCGGAGCGCCGCACGACGCGATCGATGCGGTGGTCCTGTCGCACCTCCACTTCGACCACGCAGGCGGACTCCTCTCGGCATGGCGCGAGGACGAGGAATCGGAGCTCCTGTTTCCGAACGCGCGATTCGTCGTCGGTGCCGAGGCCTGGCGCCGCGCCAACGACCCGCACCCGCGCGACCGCGCATCGTTCATCCCCGAACTCCAGCCGCTGCTCGAGGCGAGTGGACGCCTCGAGATCGTCGACGGCGCGACGAGCGACGTCCTCGGCAACGGTTTCCGGTTCCACGTCAGCAACGGACACACCCCTGGCCTGCTCTGCACGGAGATCGACGCACCGGCCGGTCCAGTCGTGTTCGCCGCCGACCTGATTCCTGGGGCACCCTGGATGCACCTCCCGATCACGATGGGGTACGACCGGTACCCCGAGTTGCTGATCGACGAGAAGCGCCAACTGCTCGAAGACCTCGAACGGCGCGGGGGCTACGTGTTCTTCACGCACGATCCCGACGTCGCGCTCGGCAAGGTGAGGCGCGACGCGAAAGGCCGATTCCGCGCAGACGCGGCCTGACCGATCAGCCGACGACCACGGCGGCGAACGAGTCGTCGCGGCACAACTCCTGCTGTCGAGCCACGATGTCGTCGACGCGAATGCCCTGCATGCGCTCGATGGCCTCGAACGGCTCGACGGAGAGCAGCGCCTCCTCGGCGTGCTCCATCGCGACGTGCTGCACCGACTCGAACCCGCGAACGTAGCGGCCGAGCATCTTGCGGCGCATTCGTTCGAGATCGTCGTCGCCGATCGCCACGGGTGCGCGCAGCACCTCGTGCAACTCCGCGGTCACGCGCTCGTGATCCTCGGTCTCGCAGGCTGCGACAGCGAATCCGAACGTCCGCTCGCTCGTGTACGAAGCGCTCAAGGAATCGTCGATCACACCCCGCTCGTGCAGCGCCTGCCTCACATGGCTCGCCGCGCCGAACAGGTGATCGAGATACATGCGCGTCACGAGGTCGCGGCGCGATCGCTCGCTCGCATCCGCGAGGATCGAGCGCTCCTTGAAGCCCAGCAGGAGTCTCGGCCGCGCCAGTTCCATCTCGCATCGACCGCGTGTTAGCGGCGCGGGACCCAGGTCGTCGGGGCACTCGCTGCGCGGTGCGTCGCCCGCCGCGAGATCACAGGACTCCGCGAGTTCGAGGACCTCGTCGGCATCGACAGGACCGGCGACGCACAGCCCGGCGTTCCCGCTCCGGTAGTAGGCGGAGTAGCAGGCCTCGAGTTCGGCGACGTCGATGTCCTGGATCGACTCGACGGTGCCACCGACCGGATTACGGACCGGATGCTCGGCGTAGAGGCAGCGGAGCAGCTCGAAGAACCCTCGGTACTCGGGGGAGTCCTCGTACATGCGCAACTCCTGGGCGATGATGCCGCGCTCCTTCTCGACGTTGGCCTCGGTGAGGTGGGCCCGCGAGACGAGCCGCAGTAGGTCCGTCAGGTTGGGTCCGAGCGGGCCGTGGCCGTGGAAGTAGTAGGTCGTGCGACCGAACCCGGTCATGGCGTTCACCTGGGTTCCGCGTTGGCCGAACCGTTCGAACACGTGCAGCTCCTCGTCCTCGAACAGCTTGTGTTCGAGGTAGTGCGCGACTCCCTCCGGCGACCAGTGAACCGCGCCGTTCCTGGCGAAGCCCAGATCGGTGCTGCCGTAGCCGAAGGTGACGACCGCCGATGTCTCGCGGAAGCGCTGTGTGGGTGCGACCCGCACCGCCATGCCGCTCGACGTGCGGCCGAGCAGTACGCGCTCACCGACTGTCGCGTCGACGCACTCACGGAAACTCTTCTCCCTCATGCTTCGCCCTCCGTTCCGTCACTCAGCAAGTAGGAGTGATCCAGCCAGATGCCGGCCCCGCCGGCGATGACGTCCTCCATCGTCGCCTTCGAACAGAGGTCCGCGACCTGTGCCGGCGTGCGGTCCGTACCGGTGAGCCATTGATCGTTCGTGAACCGCATCCGCGCAGGAATCGAGTCGTCGACGCTCTGCAAGGTCGACAACATGATTCGGCGCGCGGTCTCGAGCTCACGTGGTTCGCACCGACCGGACTGCACCTCGTCGAACTGACGCAGGATCTCCGCCTCCGCCTCGGCGGCGGAACTGGCATCGAGGCCGACCGAGACGAACATCAAGCCCTTGTGACGATCGAACCCAGCGCTCGCGTAGTACGCGAGCGAGCGCTTCTCGCGCACTTCGACGAACAACCTCGAGTTGGGTCCCCCGCCGAACATCGAGAGGAACAGGTTCCTACCCGCGCGCGCGGAAGGCGCCGTGACGTCCGGGGCACGAAACACCATCACGAGCTTCGATTGACGCAGTTGCGTGTGCTCGATGGTCCTTCGCGGCGGCCGCGGCGCAACGACGACCGGCTTCGGCACGATCTCCGGGTCACGCTCCGGGAGTTGTCCCAGGAACTCGTCGACACGCGCCTCGAGCGCCTCGGGCGCGGGGAGATCACCGAGCGCGATCATCCACATCCGTCCCTTCGACAGGAAGTCGCGGCGCACCAGCTCAGGATCGGTCCGCTGCATGCCGACGACGTCGTCGAGCGATCCGTACTCCGGCATCGCCATCGGCTCGCCTTCGCACGCACACGCGATCGCCCGTTCCATCGCGTACTCGCCCTTGTCGTCCCGAAGCGCACGAATGGCGTTCGCGGTCTGCTCGCGCTCCCGTTCGAACACTTCCATCGGGAATCCGTCACCGTCGAGCCGCGGCCGCACGATGAGGTCGGCGAGCAGGTCGAGGCCGAGCCCGCGTTGATCC
>JAGQQZ010000252.1 GCA_020425915.1 Planctomycetota bacterium
AACCGACACGATTCTCGGGGCCGAACGGGCGGGAACCCGCGCCCCGACGACATGAAGCACCGAACGACGACCCCTCACGGACCGGCTGGGATCCAGCCCGAGTCGGCGGACTCGCCGAGCTGGCGCGATCAGCTCCGCGCCGCCGTGCGCGATCCGGACGAACTCGTCGACCGGCTCGGTCTGCCGGATCGGATCCGGCGGGCGGCCGGCGAGGCCGCCAGGCGGTTCGCCCTCGTCGTGCCGCACGCCTTCCTCGAGCGAATGCGACCGGGTGACGTCGACGACCCCCTCCTTCGCCAGGTCCTGCCGCTCGATGCCGAGCTGGACGACGATCCACCCGGCTTCCGGCTCGATCCGGTCGGCGACGCGGATGCGGTGCGGGCGAACGGCCTGCTACAGAAATACGCCGGACGCGCGCTGCTGATCACGACCGGCGTGTGCGCCGTGCACTGCCGCTACTGCTTTCGTCGACACTATCCGTACGAGAAGGCGCCGCGCGGACTGCAACAGTGGGAACCCGCGTTCGCGACCCTCGAGCGCAGCCCCGACGTCGAGGAGGTCATCCTCAGCGGTGGCGATCCGCTGATGCAGAGCGATCGCTGGCTCGCCGCGCTCGTCGATCGACTCGAGCGGATCCCCCACCTCCGACGGCTGCGCGTCCACACCCGCCTGCCGATCGTGATCCCGGACCGGGTCGACGACGCGCTGATCGACTGGATGGCTCGCACGCGCCTCGCGCCGATCGTCGTCGTGCACGCGAACCACCCGAACGAGGTCGACCCGAACTGCGGCGCGGCGCTGCTCCGACTCGTGCGCGCGGGGATCCCGGTGCTCAACCAGTCGGTGCTGTTGCGCGGCGTCAACGACGACGCATCCGTGCTCGCCGAACTGTCACGCCGACTGCTCGACGCGCGCGTCATGCCGTACTACCTGCATCAACTCGACCCGGTCGCCGGCGCCGCCCACTTCGAGGTTCCGGTCGAGCGCGGGCTCGAAATCGTCGCTGCGCTTCGCGAGCGGCTCCCGGGCTATGGCGTGCCGCGCTACGTCCGCGAGATCCCGGGCGCGGCGAGCAAGGTCGAACTCGTCGGGCCATAGCGTCGCTCCCCACCCGGAATCGTCTACGATTCCGCCGTGGCCCCGATCCGACGCCTCGTGTTGCGGTCGACGAGTGCCGCGCTCGTCGCCTGCGCCGCCGCTGCCCAGAATCCCGAACCGATCGCGCGACTCGTCGACGCGCTCGTGTCCGGTCGTTGGAGCGGCACCGCCGAACACGCCTACGCCGACCTCGCGCTCGCCACGGCACGGGCCGAGTGCGGGCTGCGCGTCGCCGACGGCTTCTGGGATTGGCTCGGCCGAACGCCGAAGGTCCGGGAGGTCGTCGTCTGGGCCACGACCGCCGATCCTGGCCCGAAGTTCTTCCAGTGCCTCGAGCGACTGCGATCGGAGCACGAGGAGGCCGTGCGCGACCTCCCGCATCTCGCCGTGGGATTCGCGTTCGCCTGGAGCGGCGGCGACGGCGCGACACCGAACCGTCGCTGGCCGTCGTGGACGCGCGGGCGATCGGCGATCCCGTCGATGTCCTCGTCGTTCGCGTGGTACGTCGAGCACCGACGGGAACTGCCATTCCGCATCGACCGGGCGTGCTGGAAGCTGCTGGCCTACACCGCGCTCAACGACGTGCCGTTCGACGAGCGCACCTGGGTCCTCGATCGCTATCGCGGTCGCGACGTCGCGGAACTGCGCAACCTGTTCGCCGAAGTGCCCTACGTCGTCGATGGCCTCGAGGGCAAGGCCCAGTCGTTGCCCAACATGGTGGGCGACGGCGGGGTATGCACCGTCAACACCCAGTTCCAGATGGCCACGCTCCGCACGCTCGGCGTCCCGGCGACGTTCGGCGGCGGACCGGGGCACTGCTGGCCGTGCTGGATGGAGGTCGAGGGTCGACGCACGACGTTCCACCGCGTCAACGACCTCGGCAACGCCGACGGCACGCTCGGTGAACACGGCTTCTCGCCGCACCGCTTCGAGAGCGATCTCCGCATGCTCGCGGACGGATTGTCGCTTGGCGTGTCGCGACTCCGGGACGCGGACCTGTGCGGCGCGGCGCTCGACCGGATCGAGGGACGGGCGCCGGCGCGGGCAGCCTCCGCACTCGTCGGCGTGCTCCGGAAGAACCCGCATTCGATCCGCGCATGGCACGCGATCGGCGCGTCGATCCACACCGGGCGCGCGACGTCGCGCGATGCGGTCGCCGCGATACGCCTGGCAGCCGAATTGCTGGCCGACCATCCGCGCGTGATGCTGCGGCTGCTCCCTGCCCTCCTGCCACCGACACACACCACGCCCCGCTCGGCGGCGATCGTCGCGGCGATGGCCGAGGTCCGCGCGCGGATCGACGATGCGTCGGCATGGCCGGACGACCTGCGCCGACTGACGATCGAGTTCCTCGAGCAGGCCGGCGACCTCGCGCCCGAAGCCCCACGACTCCGGCTCCAACTGCTGCAGGAAGCCCGCGACGACCGCGTGACCGAGCCTGCGGACGGCCTCGCGCGAACTCGCGCACTCGGTGGCGAGGGCGGAGCCCCGTTCGAGGACGTCGGCGGCGGTGATCGTTCGCGCCTGATCGGGTTCCGGTACTCGACGACCGACTTCTTCGGCCACTGCGTGATCGGTTCGATCCAGCCGCTCTACGCCGACGACACCCGGCGATTCGCCGGGCGAACGCTCGGCAAGCGATCCGGGGACCCGCTCGAAGCCGTGGTCCCGGACGGCCATCGGCTCGTCGGGATCGAGGCGCGGGGCGGCGATCGCTTCGACGGGTTCCGCCTCGTCAGCGCACCTCTCGATCGGAACGGACGCGCGGACATGACCGCGGTCGCCTTCGGGCCGTGGTGCGGTGGCAGCGGCAACGGTTGGGGCATCCTGCTCGGCGCGCGACCCGACGAGATCGCGGGCATCCACGGCCGAGCCGGTGACGCGATCGACGCGATGGGTCTCGTCGTCCGACGCTGAACCCGCGATCGCCGGCTACTGTTGGTTCTGCGGCAGCCCGTCGGTGATCTCGTAGTAGTCGCCCTTGTCCGCGACGAAGATGTGGATCCCGAGTCGGGTGTTCGTCGGCTTGTCGAATGCCCCCATCGCGATCGCGATCGAGTCCTTCTGCACCGGATCCCAGAACAGCGAGGCGCCGCAGGTCTTGCAGAACCCGCGCCGCACCTGCTCGGACGTGTGGAACCAGCCGACGTGTTCCTCACCGCGGATCGTCACGGCCGAACGCGGCAGGTCGGTCGAGACGAAGTAGTGCCCGGACAACTTGCGGCAGCGCGTGCAGTGGCAGGCGTCGGGCGGTGGAAGATCGCCGTCGACTTCGAACATGACGGCGCCGCAAAGACAGGATCCGGTGTGCATGGCGATGGTTCGGATTGCGAGCGAGCGCGTGGGGTCGTGATGTTAGCGGCGCGCGGGCTGTGCGCGTGGTGCGGGCTCGTGAGTCGTCCGTGGTCGGCTCGCGAGCGCTCGGGATCGAAGGCAAGACGCGGGGGCTCCCCCCGTTTGCCCCGTCACCTTCGCGTCGGTCGCCCTGCGGGCGAGCGACCGACGCGAAGGTGACGGGGCAAACGGGG
>JAGQQZ010000253.1 GCA_020425915.1 Planctomycetota bacterium
ACACCATCCATCACTGACGGGCACCACCCCGGCCGAGTCACCAGAGCGATATGATCACCGGACTCCACGAAGGACCAACCGATGAATACGCGCGCACCGCTCGTTTCGATCGTCGCCGCCGGCTTCCTGTGCACGGCGGCCATCGCCCAGGTCACGATGACCGCGACTGCCAACGCGTTCGAGGCGACCGGAAATTCCATTCCCGCCGGCACCGACGTCACGAGTGGCACGGTCGTCAGCGGGGGTCCTTCGCTCGTCCAGTTCCAGAGCGCGCGCACGTCCGCGGCGCTGACCGCACAGCTGCGGAGCAACATCTTCGTGCCTTCGCCGATGGGTGGGCACCCGGCGTACTGGACGACGAGCGAAGTCGACCTCGCGCTGACTTCGGCGGTTCCGATCCCGGTCGACGTGGTCGTCGCGTTCGACTTGAGTGGTGCGCTCCTCGGTGCCGGCGGCAGCGTGCTCGCGAGCGTCGCTGGCGAAGGCACGGCCGACGCCGCGAACCCGACGCTCGCGTTCTCGACGACGCTCGACGCGACCGGGATCGTGATCGATCTCGACATGTCTTCGTTCGCGGGTGCGGTACCGAGCGGCCAGTTCTCGTTCGTGTCGTACGAACTCATCGCGAACGTCACGGTCACGCCGACGAACTTCGCGACGTCGTACGGCGACACGTGCGGAGTCACGCTCGAAGCGACGGCCTCGCTCGACGCGCCCCAGCACACGATCACGATCGCCGATCCGACCGCGAGCTACGGGATCCTCGTCATCGGCACGCAGCAGGCCGTGATCCCGTTGAGCATCTTCATCGCCTCGTGGACCTGCACGCTGCGGACCGACATCCTGGTCTCGATCCCGGTTCCGGTCGGGCCACCGAGCGGTTCGTTCAGCTTCCCGTTCGGGCCGCCGCCCGGCACGTTCACGATGCAGGCACTGACGGTCGCGAGCACGAACGTGAACACCTCGAACGGACTCGAGTTCGTGCGCTAGCGTCCGGGCTAGTCCACGAATCGGACTTCGAACACGCCTTCGCGACCGGCGTGCGACGGCATCTCGAACTCTCGCGACTCTCCGGCCACTTCGATCCGGAGTCGCAGCGGTCCGGCCGGCAATCCGCGTAGCTCGGCGTCGCCTGCGGCACCGGTCCAACTCGTCGTACCGGCCCACGTCCCTTGCGCGTCCGCGAGGTCGCGCGGTTCGCCGAGATCGGCGTCGAGCACCGACACCGAGGCGCGGGAGATCGGCGAACCGCCCGAGTCCAGGACTCGAACGAACACGGGTGCGCTCCGGTCGATCCGGACGTCGAGCGGGACGAGACCGGGCCGGAGCTCGAGCGGCTCGAGTCGGGTGACGACGTGCTCCTTGGCGAACGCCTGGAGTTCGAGGCGGCCAGGAGGTTGCACGGTCCGAACGCGTCCGTTCGCGTCGGTGTCGCCGAGTGGCCAGATCCGCCCGGCGAGCGGCTCACCGGTGGTCGCATCGCGGAGCTGCGCGTCGATCCGCACGAGATCTTCGATCCCGTCCCCGAGCACGATCGTCACGTCCTGACCGGGCATCGTGCGGACGCGGCCGGGCCAACCGGTCTTCTCCGGGAACGCCCAGAGCTCGTGCTCGCCGGGGAACAGGTCGTCGAACGCGAAGGTCCCTTCGGGCCCCGTGCCGAGCCAATCGCTCGTCGGCGCATTGGGCAGCACGGCCGGAACGTCGTCGCCGAGCTTCGCGAGCACTCCGGCCGGCCGCCGGAGCTCGACCCGAGCCGCGACCGCGGTGCCGTCCCGATCGACGACGTGACCGGTGACCGACAGCGGCTCGCGGAGCACGAGGCGGACGCGCTGGGTCTCCGGGAGGAGTTCGAACGGACCTGCGAGGGCGCGCGCCCAGTTCGTCCCGCGACTTCGCCCGGCGGCGCTGATCACGACGGTTCCGCCGACCGGGCACTCGAAGTCGAACCGGCCCTCCTGGTTCGTCTGGTACGAGGCCCCGTAGACGAGGTCCGGCGTGTCGTGAAGTCGGACCTCGGCTCCGTTCACCGGGTTTTCGAACGGGTCGACGACCGTCACCTCGAGCACTGCCTTGGGCTTCGGCGGATCGGCGAGTTGCAGCGTCACGTGCACCGAAGTTTCGTCGCCCGTGCAGTCGACGATGCCCGGTCGGCAACCGTCGGCGTACACCACGACCCGCCACGGCAGTGGATCGACGTGGGCGATCCAGCCGGCGTCCACTCGCTCGACGCGGAAGGCCCGCTGCGTCCCGTCCGACTCGACCCCCAGCTCGCTGGCGCGCGCGGCCGGGATCGGCCTCGAGAACGCCGACACCTCGTCGAACGACTCGACGCCGGGTGGGGCGTCGACCGTGATCGACACCTCGCGTCGCTTCGATTCGTCGAGCAGCCAGGCGACGAGTTCTGCGCCAGCGCGGGTGATCTCGACGGCGCGCATGTCGAGCGTGGCGTAGCCCACGCGTCGCGCGGCGACGGAGCAGGCGCCGGTCGGGACGAGGAGTTCGGCGATGCCGTCGTCGTCGGAGATCGCCTCGCTCTCGTCGCGCGACAGACGGTACTCGCGCGGTCGCACGATGCTCGAGGCGATGTTCGCACGGACGTTTGCGCCCTCGACGGGTTGCCGGTCGAGGTCTTGGGCACGGACGCGGATGCGCACGAGATCCGGGACGACGACGTGCACCTCGCGCGGGTCGAGCGCGCTGCCGAGGAAGTCGACGTAGCTGTCGAACTCGATGCGATTCACGACGACCGTGATGCCTTCGATCTGGTCGACGGACTGCACGGTGGTCGCGAAGCGCCCCGTCGAATCGGCCGGTCCGCGGTCGTGGCCGTACAGGCCGAACCCCTTGCGCCAGCGGACGTCGACGGTCGCCGCCGTGCAGGGGCGGCGATCTTCGTAGCGGGTGACGACGACGATGCCGTCACGCGCGGGAGCCGCGGTGGGCGCTTCGCCCTCGTCGAGCTTGCTCGTGAAACCGACCGGTGGCTCCGCAGCCGTGCGTTCGGGATCGTCGATCTCGACCCGGGTCCGCTCTGCGGGGTCCGACACGACGGACTCGGACTCGGGTTCGGCCAGCGCTGTCGAGTCGGCGTCGTGTGACTCGAGCGGAGCGCGGCCCCACGAGTCGGACGCGAGTGCGATGGCGAAGATCGCGACGATCGCGAGTACGGCGAGTGAAACGGTCCGGCGCACCGACATGAGGCCGTGATCGTACCGACTTGTCGCGCGCGTGTCGTTCGACCAGATCGAGAGTCGACGTCCGATCGCAGCGGTGGTCCCGTCGGGCGCCCGGGTCTCGCGTTCCGGGAATTCGGACGTAACGTGGATGCAGCTGTCGCGACTTCGCGCCGCCCCCGACATGTCACACCGCTGCGCGCTCTGTTCGACGTTCGTCTGGGTCTGGACCTGGCTGCTGCTCGGTTGCTCCGCGCTGCCGGCGCAGTTCGTCCGGCCATCGGGTGACGATGGCCCGAGGGTGTGGGGTGTCGAGGACGGGATCGTCGTGGGGTTGCACCCCGACTTCCGAGATCCACTCGATCGCGTCGGTCCACGCGGGCTGTTGCGGATCGGGCTGATGCGCGAGGGTGTTCCTCGTCTCGTCAATTTCGTCGCGGTCGAACCGCTCGTCGCGGGCAAGCGTGGGCTGTCCGAACTCGAGCGTGGTGGCGACGGTGAACCCGGCAAGCGGATGTGGGTGTCGGATCGGCGCTCGCGCATCGCGACCGCGGAGCGGCAGGACCTTCGGGGCAAGGTGTCCGGTCGAAAGGGCTCGCGGCAATTGCAGTTCGTGATCCACGTCGAACCGTTCGCGAACGGCGCGCGGCCGATCGTCGAGGTCACGTTGTTCGAGGAGCAACCGGACCGCGTGCGTTTTCGGACCTGGCTGGCCGAAGGTTCGGCCGAGGTGGAGCAACTCACGTTGACCGCGACGATGGGCAACATGGTGCGCGGTCGGAACCTCTGGCTCGAGGACGCGCCGGTGCATTCGGTCGCTCTGTACGGCGGCTACCGCGGCCACGGTTTCGTGGAGCACGATCCCTACGGGCTCGACGCGTTGCACCGAACGCGCGCGGGCGACATCGTCGTGGCGCTGACGCCGGACGAGTTCGTGCCGGCCGAGATCTGGCCGTTCGAGGACGGCGGTTGGCGGAGCCCTGTGCCGTGGGCGGCGCAGTTCTGGCTGAAGCCGAAGGGGACCTTCGACGCGAGCCTGCACTGTCGGGTGAACGGTCGACGGACCTACTGGCGCAGCCGCAACCCGCTGCCGTGCGGCGTGGCGTTCGAGAACTTCGAGCTGCGCGAGGACTTCGCGCCGGGCCAGGAGACCTGGTTCGGCATGACGGACCGATCACCCGGTGCGATGTTCGAGTTCGGCTACGACCTGCCGCCGAACGCGGTCGTCGAGCGGGAAGTCGACGATGCCGAACGCGCTCGGATCGCATCGGCTGGGCCGCTCGCGAACGGGGACTTCGCGGCGGGTCTCGATGACTGGGTGGCGCAGCCCGGCGCTGCGGCGTTTCGGTTGTTCGAGGAAGGCGGCGAGGCTCGGCTGACGACGTTCGCGGCGAAGCGGGATGCCGACCGCGGCACACTGTCGCAGTGCTTCCGGGTTCCCGACGATGCGCATTGCCTGCGGTTCTGGCTCCACGGTGGTTGTGATCCTCGATCGCTGCGCGTGCAGCTGTGGGACGGCGAACGCCTCGTGCGTTGGGCGACTGGACGGAACGACAACCAACCGGTGAAGGTCGAGTTCTCGTTGCGTGAGCATCGCGGTCGGGTGTTGACGCTCGAGATCGTGGATGACAGCGACGGGCGTTGGGGGCTGGCGGGGGACGGGCGCGGATTGCGCGCTGGGGCGCGAGGGGGTGGCGGGCGCGCGCCGGCGGGGCGGTGGGATTTGGCGGGCGCCCGCCGGATTGGATGGTAGATAAGTCAGTATCTGGCAGTCGATTAGAGGGTATTGTTATTGCTTTGTTAGGGTAGATCGCTATGCTGTCCGGATGGAAGAACAAGTCATCGCGGGGCGTGGGATCGAGCTGGTTTCGGGGTTGGGATTCGGCGAGGTCCGAGCGCGATTGCAGGAGATCAACTTCGCCGACGAGAGCACGCACCGGGCGCTGGCCTTCTATCTCGCCGAGGTCGCGGAGCGGAAGCTCTACGAGGACGGCGGCCACAGCAGCGCTGCTCACTTCGCCGAAGCCCAGCTCGAGATGAGCGACCGGCGCGCGCGGGATCTGATCCGCGTCGGCCGCGAACTGCGCGGACTCGAACTCGTCGACCGCGCGTTCTTCGCCGGCGAGATCGGCTGGACCAAGGTGCTCCTGCTCCTGCGCGTCGTGCAGGTCACGACCCAGGAA
>JAGQQZ010000254.1 GCA_020425915.1 Planctomycetota bacterium
AGAGCACGAGGGCGCGAGCGAGACGGGGAATGCGCGACATGCTCCGAAGAGTAACCCGTCGCCGCGAGCCCCGCGAGGCCGAAGCCGGTTGCGCTCGCCTCAGTTCGAGGCTTCGAGGCGCGCCTTCAGACGCGAGAGGACGCGACCGTGGATCTGACAGATCCGGGATGCGGACAGGCGCAGCTGTTGCGCGATCTCCTTGCCCGCAAGGCCCTCGAAGTAGTGCATCTCGAGCACGCGCCACTCGATCGGCTCGAGGCTCGCCTCGATGTTGGCGAGCTGTTCCTGCCGATCCAGCAATTCGAGCGGACTCTCGAGGCCGTCGTCGACGAGCAGCTCGAATGCCCCACCGTTGAGGCTCCGCTCGTAGACGTCGCCCGTTCGCCCGAGCTCGTCACCGTGCACGCTCGACGCCACGTGCCGCAGCCGCTGCTCAGTGACGCCGAGTTCGGAGGCCACTTCGGCATCGCTCGGCTCGCGCGAGAGCCGCACGCGCAAGGTCGCGGTGACGTCGTCACGCTCGCGCGCGAGCCGGCGGTAGAGCCGCGGCAGGTAGTCGAGGTTGCGCAGCTCGTCGAGCATGGCCCCGCGCACCCGACGCCGCATGAACGGGGCGAACGGGATTCCACGGCTCAGGTCGTAGCTCTCGATCGCCTGCATCAAGCCCCATACGCCCGCGTGGACCAGGTCCTGGATGTCGACGCTGCGCGGCAGACGCAGGGCGAGCGAGTGTGCGACGGCCTCGACTTGCTTGCGATGCAACTCCACGAGTTCGTTGCGAAGCTTGACCGACGGACGCCGACGGTATCGCCGCAGCATGCTCTCGACGCCGGTGGAACGACCGTTCCGCGATTCGCGCTGACCGTCCGTTCGCTGCTTTGCTTGGCTCGTCTTCATGTGACGCCGCGTGTCGAACACGCAACGCGATCGCATGCGCGATCGACTGAAGCTGCCCGAGAGTGTATCGGACTTTCGCTGCATCGTGCAAACCAACTCACGGTCGCACGAAAATGTTTTTTCACGCGCGCGTGTCGTCGTGTTCGTCGTCGACCGGTGTCACTCGTTGGTCGAGACGCGACAACACTTCACGTTCCGCAACGCGCATGCGCGCACGATCGTTCGCTTCGTGATCGTCGTAACCGAACGCGTGCAGAACGCCGTGCACGATGTACAACGCGATCTCCGCACCGACTTCGTGCCCGAGTTCGCTCGCGCGCTCCTGTGCGCGCTGCACGTTCACGACGAGATCGATCGTGTCGCCGAGATCGAAACTGATCACGTCGGTCGGCGTCGGATCGTCGAGGAATTCGCCGTGGATCCGCGCGATTTCGCGGTCGTCGGTCAGCAGCAACGACACCTCGCGCTGCGGTTCCCCCGCGAAGTCGAGCACCGCCCGCACCACGCGCTCGACGAATCCCCGCTCGGTTCGCGGCTCGAACCGATCGGTCACGCTGAGCCGCAGCTCGGGTTCGGCGCCCATCTCAGCGCTTGTCGTAGGCGCGGATGATCTGCGTCACCACGTCGTGCCGCACGACGTCGCGATCCTGCAACTGGACGACCTCGATGCCCGGAACCCCGTCGAGACGGCGCACGGCGTCGCCGAGGCCCGATTTCGTGCCCTTCGGCAGGTCGATCTGGCTCGGATCGCCGGTGACGACCATCCGCGAACCCTCGCCGAGCCGGGTCAGGAACATCAGCATCTGCGGCACGGTGCAGTTCTGGGCCTCGTCGAGGATGCAGAACGCGTGATTCAGCGTGCGGCCGCGCATGTACGCGAGCGGCGCGACTTCGATGACGTCGCTCTCCAGGTATCGCGCCCGCGCACCCGGATCGATCAGGTCGTGCAGCGCGTCGTACAGCGGCCGCAGGTACGGGTTCACCTTGGCCTGGAAGTCACCGGGCAGGAAGCCGAGCTTCTCACCGGCCTCGACCGCCGGTCGCACCAGGACGATGCGGCGCACCTCGCCATCTTTGATGGCCTGCACCGCACGGGCAACGGCCAGGTACGTCTTGCCCGTGCCGGCCGGGCCGACGCCGAACACGACCTCGCACTCCTCCATCGCCCGCCAGTAGCTCTTCTGACCGGGCGTCCGAGCCTTGACGGTCATGCCGGCCGCGCGCATCGGCATGTCGATCGCCGACGCGTGGGTCGTGATGCGACCCTGACTCAACGGCGACTCGCCGCGCAGACGATCGGCGACGATCACGGTGTCGACCGCGACGCCACGCCGGCGATCCTCGAGACACGAGTCGAACACGCCGCGCACCCGGCTGACGTCGTCGGGCTTGCCGAGCAGTCGGATGCCGCCGTCGCGGGAGAGCACGTTCACGCTGAACAGCTCCCGCACCAGCCGCGTGTTGGTGTCCAGCGGACCGAGCAGGGCTCGGATCTCGTCGACGGACTCGACTTCGATGAATTCGTCGGCGACGGGGTCTTTCACGTCAGGATCGTCAACACCAAGAAGATCACCGGGAACGAGAACAGCAAGCTATCGATCAGGTCGAGCACGCCGCCGTGCGCCGGCAGCAGGTTCGACGAGTCCTTGACACTGCATCGGCGTTTCAGGAGGGATTCTATGAGATCGCCGGTCTGAGCCGTCACGTTCAGCAGGATTCCGACCAAGAGCACGGACACCGTGTTCAGGTGAACCTCGGGCTCGAGCACGAGCGGAGCCAGGATCCAGGCGACGGCGCAGGACGTCAGCATGCCGCCGATCGCACCCTGCACGGTCTTGCCCTGGCTGATGTGCGGGATCAGCTTGTGCTTGCCGAACGTGATCCCGAACAGGTAGGCCCCGATGTCGCCGAACTTGCAGACGACGACGACGAACAGCACCGATGGCAGGTGCCGGATCGCCATGCCCTGTGCGACGAACATCGGCCACGCGATCATGATGAACGCCAGCAGTGTTCCGCCCTGCAGTTCGAGCCCGCGCTGCATGTTCTCCTTCGACAACGAGCCCAGCGCGATCGGGAACAGCAGGACGAAGGTCGAGATCACGAGCGGGTAGAGCTCACGATCCATCTGCGCCCAGCCGAACGCGAACGGAGTCGCCAACAGCACAGCCGTCACGAAG
>JAGQQZ010000255.1 GCA_020425915.1 Planctomycetota bacterium
GGCGATCCTGCTGTTCGACGTCGCGGCGGGCAACGGTTCGTTCGCGTTCTCGGGAGCGCCGCTGTGGGTCGGGCTGACGCCGCAGTTGCTCGCGTTCGACCTCGGCTTGCTGCGCGGGCGGCGCTGGGGCGACGGCTACGCGTCGTGGTCGATCGACGTGCCGAACTTCCCGGCGCTCGCCGGGTTGTCGATCTTCTTGCAGGGGTTGATCGCCGACTACGGCGCGCCGCACGGAATCGCTGCGACGGCCGGGCAGCGGATCGAATTCTTCGCCCCGCGCTGAGCGGGCGCGATCACCAGGGCAGGTCGAAGGTCAGGTCGAGGTCGTCGCGCTCGACCACGAATCGTCGGGCCCAGGTGCGTCCCGCGTCGCGCTGGAACGAGACTTCGTAGGTGCCGGGAACGAGGGCGCCGTGGAAATGCGCTCCGAGGTGCGTGGTCTCTTCGTGACCCTCTTCCGGCAGGACGGTCATTCCTGCGTACGGCCCGTCCATCGCGATGAGCGTCGCGCGGCTCGTACGATCGAGACCGTCGCGATCACGTCCTGTCAGTCGGACGTGCGCGCGAACGTCGACGGCAAACTTGATGACGTTCCGTTCGCCGGCGACGACGGAGACGGTCGCGTCCGAAGGATCACGTCCGACCGGGTGCATGTGGACGGATCGCGCGACCGCGTCGACGTCGTCGTGCAACGATACACGGTACTCGCCGGGCGGGAGTCCGGCGTGCACGAGTGGTACGACCCCTAGCTTCCCCAGGGTCGCCGAGCGCATCTGCGGCGCGGGGGCGGTCTCGCCGGTGTCGACGTTCGATACCGCGATGTCCTGCAGCATCATCGGGCTGAGCCGCGGGAGTGACTCGGGATGGGAGTCCTCGCGATAGGACTCGACGCAGACGACGGTCAGTTCACCGGCAGGACCGAGCGCGAACTCGAGGAATTGCACGGGCGCGGTGGCCGTCAGCCGTGCGATGAGCGGCCCGAGATCCTGGTGCATCGCCGCGGTCGCTCGGAACCCCAGGTCACCGAGTTCGACCTCGTCGAACACGGCTCGACCACTCGCGTCCGTCGACTCGGACCAGATCGACCAGCCGTGCTGGATGTCGGAGTACACCCACGCGTGCGGGATCCCGGCACCGGTGTCCGCGTCCCGGACCGTGACCTCGACGCGGCCGGGGGGCAGCTGCAGTTCGCAGTCGACGGACTGGTCGGTGATTCGAACGAAAGTCGGATCGGTCACGCGGAGGTTCTCGTCGAGCGTCCTCATGTCGTGCGGTTGCGAGCGCCTGTCGCGGCTGGCCGCGACTTCGTAGTCGCCGGGGCGCACTTCGAAACGGAATCGGCCGCCGGCATCGGTCGTCGCATGGGCCACGAGGTGTTCCCCGTTCGGCAGCGTCCCGAGCAGTCGAACGACGCGCGCATCGACCGGAGTTCCTCGGAGTGTCACGCTGCCACGGATCGCGAGATCCGGGATCGAGAGTTCGTCCGAGCGCATGGCAGGCGTCGGGATCTCGGCGTCGATGCGGGTGGGGGCAGCGGCCGGCGCGGGTTCGTCCATCGACGAGTCGTCGGTGGGCGGCGGGGGCAGCGCGGACCCGGAGAGGATCCACGCGGTCGTGGCGACCGCGAGCGCGATCACCGCTGCGAGGATCGCCGCGCGACCGGTGCTCACCGGTCGACCGAGCTCGACTGCGCGAGTCGAGGCGAACCGCGTTCGACCACGAGCATCCCGTCCGCGCCGCAGTCGATCGTCGTGCCGTCGGGCGGCATGGCGTCGCCGCGCCAGACGACGTCGCCGAGCCGCGAGACGAGTCCCGCGAACCGCGCCGGGTTGCCGACGACGAGGGTGAACGACGGCACGTCGCGCGTCACGACGGCTCCCATCCCGACCATGCAGAACGTGCCGAGTTCGATGCCGGGTCCGATCGTCGCGTTTGCGCCGACCGTCGCACCGCGTCGGACGACGGTTGCGAGCGTCGTCTCGTCGGGGTCCGACGGACGCAGGCGCGTGATCTCGACGTCGGTGGCGCGCGGAGTCCGATCGTTCGTGAACACCGCGTGCGCGGCGATCATCGCGCCGTCCTCGATCGTGACGCCGGCGCAGATCGATGCGTGGTTGTTGATCTTGACGAGGTCGCCGATCCGCACGTCGTATGCGATGTAGGCCTTCTCCCCGACGATGCAGTCGGCTCCGATCCGGGCACCGTACCGGATGTGCACGTGGTCCCAGATCGCGGTCCCGTCGCCGATCGAGACGTCGTCCTCGACGATCGCGGTCGGGTGGATCACGAGCGGATCTCCACGGCGCTCGGCGTAAGCTCCCAGGTTCCGAGTTCGGCTGCGCGGTACGCCGCTTCGACGATCCGGACCGAGGCGAGTGAGTCGTCGTCGTCGATGATCGGTGCGGCTTCGCCACGAACGACCGCGGCGAAGTGGCGGAGCTGCGCACCGAACGCACGGCCCTTGTCGTAGCCCGAACCGAACGCGATCCAGTCGCCGTCGGTGCGGTAACGCGAACCGCGCCAGCCGATCTGTAGCGCGCCCGCGGCGCCGTGGACTTCGACGAAGTGCTCGCTCGGCGAATCGACCGACCACGACAGCTCGATCCTTCCGATCGTCCGTCGCTCCGACTCGAACAGCAGCAGCGCCGAGTCCTCGACGTCGATCGGCTGGACGCGTGGTCCGAACGTCGCCGAGACTCGCCGGATCGGACCGACGAGGAATCGTGCAAGGTCGACGGAGTGCGTGCCGTTGTCGATCAACACTCCGCCGCCAGCGATCTCGGGCACGGCGTTCCAGCGCTCGGTCATGTCGACGCGCGAGCAGAACGCGTTGTGGTAGAACGCGATGTCGCCGATCACGCCGTCCTGCAGGATGCGCCGCGCCTCGGCGACGTCGTCGACGAAGCGGAACTTCGATGCCATCATCAGCACGCGGTCGGCCGCTCGGGCGGCCGCGAGCATTCGCTCGGCGTGATCCGCGGCGGTCGCGAGTGGCTTCTCGCAGAACACGTGGCAACCCGCATCGAGCGCTTGCAGCGCCGCGCCGCAGTGCGTCGCCGGAGGGCTCGCGATCAGGACGACGTCGAGTTCGGTCTCGGCGAGCATCCGATCGACGGTCGAGAACGTCGGGGCCAGCGTCCAGGAGGCCGCTCGCCCTCGCGCCGCGGCGTCGAGATCGGCAGTGCCGACGATCGACAGTTCGGGCACGGTCTCGAGCACGCGGATGTAGTCACGCGCGATGCGTCCGGCGCCGACCAGCCCGAGCCGGAGCACGGTCACGGCGCCAACTCCTCGTGCGCGCGACGGATCTCGTCGGCGATCGCGCTCACGTGCTCGGGTGTGTAGTGCTCGTTCCACGGCAGGACGAGCAGGCGTTCGAGGCAGGCGCGTGTGCTGGTGTGCGCACCGTGGTCGACATCGGTTGCGAACGGGCCTTCCCGGAGAACCGCGCAGTCGAAAGCCGGCTTCTTGATGTAGCGCGGCGCGTTGTGGACGCCGCACGCGGTCAGGCGCCGGCCGAGCGCGTCGGGTCCGCCGGGGACGACTTCGGGGTCGACGCCGACCGCGAATCGCCAGAACGCGTGGCGGTCGTTCGGGCCGAGGCCTTCGTCGGGCAAGCGGATGCCACCGAGATCGCGCAGCTCGTCACACATTTGGCGGGCGCGCTGCTGTCGGTGTTCGACGACACGATCGAGCTTCTGCAGTTGCGCGATGCCGACGGCGGCCTGGAGTTCCGTCAGTCGGTAGTTGAGTCCGCGGCAGTCGTGGTCGGGGTTCGGGTCGCCGTAGCCCCAGCCCTTGTTGACGAAGCGCGTGATCCGGTCGGCGACCTCGCCCTTGTTCGTCGTCACGATCCCGCCCTCGCCGGTCGTCATGTGCTTCCCCTGCTGGAAGCTGTAGCACGCCATGTCGCCGAACGAGCCGACGAGGGATCCGTCGAACTCGGCGAGAAAGGCCTGGGCGCAGTCCTCGATGAGGACGATGTCGCGACCGCGAACCAACTCGAGGATCGGCGGCAGGTCGCACGGCCGCCCGAACAGGTGGGTGACGATGACCGCACGCGTGCGGTCCGTCAGGCACGCCTCGATCGTGTCGGCGGTGACGTTGCCGGTCGTCGTCTCGACCGCCGCGAACACCGGGACGGCACCCTCGTAGCCGATCGGCAGGATCGCACCCATGTCGGTGATCGGGGTCGTGACGACCTCGTCGCCGGGTTCGAGCCGCAGGCTGCCGAGCGCCGCGTGGATCGCGGCGGAACCCGAGGCGCACGCGATCGCGTGGGCGGCCCCGAACCGCGTTGCGAACTCTCGCTCGAACCGCGGCGTGAGCGTGCCGCCGGTCGAGTTCAGGTGGCCGGACTCGATGACTTCACGCAGCAGAGCCAGTTCGGCGTCGCCGAGGTCACGGCCGGTCGCGTCGCGGTCGGACGGTAGGGAGAGGGGTGCGCGGAGATCGGTCATCCGGGGTCGGACGACGATACCGGGTGGTGCGCCGACGAAGTAGGCCCGGGCGGGTGGTGTGGATCGAGGGAGGGTGAGTGGTGTGTGGA
>JAGQQZ010000256.1 GCA_020425915.1 Planctomycetota bacterium
GCGATGGGTGACGGGGCGGGCGGGGTGAGCCCCCCGTTTCGCCTTCGATCCCTGAGCGGAGTGAGCCAGGAAGGCCTTCGACCACCGCTCTACGAGAGCTACTCCAACCCGAGCACCCGCCGAATCGCGCCTTCGTCGCGCTCCGCCCCCGCGAAGTCGTCGAATGCCGTCTCCGGCGGCTCGATCATGTGCGACATGACGAACGGCGCGCCCTCGGCCGCGCCCTGCGCCGCGTCCTTGAAGCAGCACTCCCACTCGACGACCGCCCAGCCGTCGTAGCCGAACTTCGAGAGCAGCGAGAAGATCGCGCCGAAATCGACCTCGCCGTCCCCGGGGCTGCGGAACCGGCCCGCGCGATCCTGCCAACCCTGATAGCCGCCGTAGACGCCGGTCCGCCCGTCGGGTCGGAACTCGGCGTCCTTGACGTGGAACGCCTTGATCCGGTCGTGGTACAGCTCGAGGAACTGCAAGTAGTCGAGACACTGCAACACGAAGTGGCTCGGGTCGTAGAGCATGCACGCCCGTTCGTGGTCATCGACGTGCGGCAGGAAGGCTTCGAACGATGCGCCGTCGTGCAGGTCTTCCCCGGGATGGATCTCGAACGCGCAGTCGACGCCGCACTCCTCCGCGTAGTCGAGGATCGGTCGCCAGCGCCGCGCGAGTTCGGCGAAACCGGCATCGACGAGGCCGGCCGGTCGCTGCGGCCACGGATAGACGGTGTGCCACATGAGCGCGCCGGGGAACGTCGGCATAGCGGTCAGTCCGAGGTTCTCGGACGCCTTCAGACATAGCTTGACCTGCTCGGTCCCCCACGCGCACATCTCCTCGGGGGTCGTGACGTCGTCCGGGGCGAACGCGCGGAACATCTCCGAGTACGCTGGATGCACCGCGACCAACTGGCCCTGCAGGTGCGACGAGAGTTCGGTGATCGCGATCCCGTGATCGGCGGCCCGACCGGCGAACTCCGCGCAGTAGTCCGTGCTCTCCGCCGCCTTCCGCAGGTCGATGCAGCGGTCGTCCCAGCTCGGCACCTGCACGCCGACGTAGTCGAGATCGGACGCCCATTCGCAAGCCGTGTCGAAGCGATCGAACGGCGCGGTGTCGGACATGAACTGCGCGAGGAAGATGCCTGGACCCTTCATGCCCCGATCCTATCCGACTTTCGTCCAGCGCCGCGACCGCGCCGACTTGCTCGCCGCGTCCAGCACGCGCTGCACCGCGACGCCATCGTCGAAGTCGGGGCGGAAACGACCCCGACCGCGCAGGGACTTCACGAACTCCGCGAACGTGTTCACGAAGGTGTGTTCGTAACCCAGGAGGTGCCCGTCCGGCCACCAGTTCGCGGCGTACGGATGGGACTCGTCCATGCACATGATCGTGCGGAAGCCACGCGTGTCCTCGTCGCCTTCGAATCGGAACAGCTCGAGCTCGTTCATCCGTTCGAGGTTCCACACGACCGTCCCCGTCTCGCCGTTGATCTCGATGCGGTTGTGGTTCTTGCGACCGGGCGCCACGCGCGACGCCTCGAAGGTCCCGAGCGCACCGTTGTCGAACCGCGTCAGGAAGGCGAGGGCGTCGTCGACGTCGACTCGCCTGCGCTTGCCGGTGCCGGTCGGTCGCGACTTGGTGAACGTCGCCGCGATCGCGCTCACCTCGACGAACTCCAGACCGGTCAGGAACCGCGTCATGTCGATCAGGTGCGCATTGAGGTCCCCGTGCGCTCCCGAGCCGCAACGCTTCGATTCCGTGCGCCAGCTCGCCTCGACGTCCGCGCTGCTGAGCCAATCCTGCAAGTAGGTCGCGCGGACGTGGCGAACGCGGCCGATGTCACCGCGCCGCACGATCCGCTCGGCCAGGCTCGCCGCAGGACAACGTCGATAGTTGTGCCACAGTCCGACCCGACGCCCTGACGCGCGCGCCAGCTTGGCCATCGCGACGGCCTCCTGCGACGAAAGGGCGAGCGGCTTCTCGCACAGGACGTGCTTGCCCGCACGCAGAGCGGCCATGGCGACCGGTGCGTGCGAGTCGTTCGGCGTCGCCACGTCGACGAGATCGATGTCGTCGCGCGCGAGCACGGCGTCCAGGTCTCGGGAACCCTCGGCGAACCCCAGCTTCGCCGCAGCCGCCGCGGCCCGTGCGAGGTCACGTCCGACGACGACCGCGAGCTCTACGTCGAACGGCAGTTCGAAGAACCGCCCCGCCTGGCGCATCGCGTTCGCATGAGCTCGCCCCATGAACGCGTGCCCGACCATCGCCACGCGCAACGTCTGCCGTCTCTTGGTTGCCATGGGCACCAATCGAGCGCGGCGACGTTCCGAATCAACGACGGCTGCCGAACAAAGTGTGGATCGAGTTCTCTCGCGTCCGTTCGACCGGGATGATGTCGCCGTTCGCGTCCAGTTCGTAGGTGTTGGTGCCGCGCTCGAAGGTGAGCACCAGGTCGCTGACGCCGTCGTGATTCGTGTCGGCGAGCGTCCACGCAAACCTGCGATCGACGAGTGAGGCGCCGTGCACGTCCCGCACCGCGGGTGGGGTCGTGCCGATCCGTCGCCAATCCAGCGAGAACAGCGAGTGGACGCGATCGGTTCCGTCCCAGAGCATGACCGCGACAGACGGGCGCCGCAGGAGGTCGCGGATGTAGACGACGAAGTCCGGGATCAGGTCGCCGTCGACGTCCGTGACCCGCATGTCCTCGGCTTCACCCGGCGTGACGACGCGGGCATCGATGAGTTCGAATCCGTCGGCCGGAACGACGCCGACCATCGGAGTCTTCTGGGCGTAGAACAGCGCCTGACCCCGGGCGCTGGACAGCACGGCCAACCCGTCGACGCCATCGGCGTCGAAGTCGATCGCGCGCACGATCGACGGCGCGCGACCGTCGAGCGCGAACGCGTTCGTGCTCGCGGTCCGCTGTTCCCGGTAGTTCAGCCGGCCCGCTTCCCAGCGCAGGAACCGAATGCCCTGGGAAGGAACCGCGACGGCGATCTCGTTCCGCGGCGCTTCGGTGCCGTCGGACGCGAAGTTGCCGATCGCGAGCGAGGCCGCCCCACTCACCTCGAAGATCTTCGAGGCCGACGGCAGCGAGAACGGGAACTGCGCATTCACGCCCAGCAGCGGCACGATGCACTCGAACGTCTCACTGCCGACCGTCCCGATCCGCACCAGGAAAACGAGGTCGTCGCGCCCGTCCCCGTCGACGTCGCCGACGGCGGAATCCAACACGGACAGGATCGGTCCGGCACCGATCTCGGAGAAGTCGAGCGCATCCGCCGCACGCTGCGGCAGCGCCGACGAAGAGCCGAGCCAGACGAAGCCGTCGGCATCCAAGAACGCGACGTGGTCGCCGTCGTCGAGCGTGACCTTCAACAGCGCGCCCGGGACGGGCGAGGAACTCAGCGGTTGGTTGCCGGCCAGGCTCAGCCCACCGAAGTCGTCCGACTCGAACCAGGACAGCGAGGACGGATGCGACACGACGATCGTGCCGAGATCGGGCCCGACCGCCGTGACGTCGATCGGAGCGTCCGGCAGTTCTCGCAACGCGCGCGGCCCGAGCAGCTTGCCGACCGGGTCGATCAACAGGGTCGACACGCGAACCTCCTGCCCGCCGGTCTGGAACGGCGGTTCGTGCAACAGGAAGACCGCTTTCTGGCCGCCGTCGAGCTCGCCGATCGACATGTCGAGCACCGCTCCGACCCGCTCGTAGTCCAAGCGGTCGTACTGCCCCAGCAGCTCGTAGCCACCGGCCATCGCCCGGCGATAGAGCGCCAACCCGCCCTCGAGCGCGCTACCGAACAGGATCCCGAACCCGTGATCGGAGCCGATCGGGATGTTGACCGCCGCACCGACGTCGAATCCGTCCGGCAGCGCGAAGCTGTGAACCGGTGAGAGATTCGATCCGACCGGCTCGAGGACGTCGACACGCCACGGGTCGGTGTCGCCGTTGAGCGGCTCGAGGACGAACGCCAACTGCATCTCGCCATCTCCTGCGCTGGCGTCGAGAACGAACCGCGGCTCGTAGTCGGCGAACCGGTCGGTCACGTCGAACGGCCCCATCGTCGCGTCGGGATCGGTCTCGATCCCACGCAGGATGGACACGCGCCAACGCGGCGAGGGTTCGGTGCGGATCACCATGACGACTTCGTCGAGTCCGTCCTCGTCGTGGTCGATCGGCGAGACGATCGTGTACGTCCCCGCATTGAACACGTCCGGCCACACGTCGCGGACCCAGCGCGGCAGGAGTCCGGGTCGCGTCGCGTACGCGGCGCCCTGTCGGGCGACGACGAGGAAGTCGTCCTGGCCAGGTGCCACGAGACTGACTCGGTGAGCCTCGCGAACGAGCTGCTCGACGACGACGAGCCCAGGCTCGAATCCGGCCAACAGGCCGGGGCGGCCGAGATCGTTCTCGAGCAACGACGTCAGCGGAACCGCGCCGAAGCCGAGGTTCGCGACCATGACGTCATCGAGGGAATCACCCGCAAAGTCTCCGACCGCGACATCGACCGGCAACAACAACTGCGCGATGCCGGGCTCGGACGTCGGCACGGCGACGCCGTGCGTGCGGAGCATGCCGTTCCCCACGCCTTCGAACACGCGGACGAACCCCGTGAAGTCGATCGTGTTGAGGTACAGCGCGGCGACGTCGCTGACCTGCCCGGTGCCGGTCAACTGCCCGAGGTCGATGCCCTCGGGACGGATCCCGAGCGCGAGCCCCCGGGGTTCGAACTGCGGATTGCTCGCCGCGTAGGCGAACACGTCGTCCTCGCGGTCGCTGACGACGGTGTGCCCGCCGCTCGAGTCGTCGACGGTCACCCGCACGACGACGGTGGCGTTGCCCTCGCGACCATCCGGCGACGCCGGCGATCGAAGCGTGAGCGCGTTCGGCGTCGACGAACTCTGCACGAACTGCGTCGAGTCGACGACCGTCTCCTGCCCTCCGCGCTCGAACACGACCTCTACCCGGTCGAACTCGAGGGTCGATTCCCCCGACCCGGGGTCGAACACGACGGGGATCAATCCTGCGCCGATCAGCGAGATCGTCTCGTCACCGGTCGTGCGCCCGCTCCGGTCGACGACCGCGAACAGCTCGGGACCGTAGAAGGCACCCCCGACCTCGGTCGAACGGCCCGCGACGGCGTCGACGACCGTGATCGAGAGTTCCTCGGGAGTCTCACCAGCCGGTAGATCGAGCGACAACACGCTCTCGTCGCCGTCCGTGTGACGTCCGCGCACGGCCGCCGGCAAGGTCCGGCCGGATGCCGTCCGGACCTCGACGACGACGTCCGCTCCGACGGTCGGCTTCACGCGCACCGTCACCGGCCCGCCGATCACCGACACCGTTCGGTCGGACGAAGGATCGAACGCCACGACCCGCCGACGCAACAACGTGTATCGACTCGTACCGAGGACCTCGACTACGGACTCGCGCTGGACTCCGATGCGAACCTCGACCTCGACGTCCTGCGCCGTGAGGTCGGCGAAGCGGGCGCGGATCTGCTCGGTCTCGATCTGCCACCGGATCGTCGAGACGCCTGAGATGACGACGTTGGACTGCCGTTCGACGAGTTCCGGGGCCGCACCGTCCGCCGGGAGGACGAACTCGACGACGACTTCGAACCCGGTCGGGACGTCGATGTTCGCGAGGACCGCCGTCGCCTCGTACGACTCGCCGGGCGCGATGTAGAGGGGACCTTCGGCGACCGGCAACGTGACGCTCGGCTCGAGCGGGACCACCGGTGGCGACGACCCGTTGTCGGATCCTGCGACGACGCCGGAGATGATCCCTGCCCCGCACGACGTGAGCGCCAGCACGGCGAGCCAGCACAGCGGTCGGAGGTACGACAGGAAGGTCACGAGAACTCGAGGAGGAGCCGGGGCGGCAAAGACGCGGGAGGGAAAGACCAGTGTAACGCACCGAAAGCGGTGCGTGGCTCAGCGCACGGCCGCCAGCAGCACGTCGAACGACTGGTGCCCACGGAGCGCGTGGACGATCCGGCCCTCGCCATCGGCGATGTAGGTCACCGGCGTCACGTGAGACCAGCCCGCGCCGTGGAACGCATCGACGAACGCCGCATCCGCCATCAGCACCGGGTGTTGGAAGCCGAACTCCTCCAGGGTCCGCTGGGTGACCTCGGGCGGGATCCCTTCCACACGATCCATCATGACGCCGAGCACGACCACGCGCGCTGGGTCGACGGTCGAAGCGAGCCGACGCACGGCCGGCGCCTCGATCTGGCAGCTCTGGCAGTAGGAACGGAAGAAGTTCAGCACGACCGTCCGGCCCGCGACCGAGTCGCGCGTCCAGTGCTTGCCGGCGAGGTCGACGAGGTCGAACGCCGGGAGCTCGTGTCCCACGTTCTTCTCGATCTCGGTGTCGACGTAGCGGCGGACCGCGAACATCGCCGCCTGCCAACCACCCAGCACGACGGCGACGACGACCAGCACGACCCAGCCGCGCCGGCCACCGCTCTGCTCCCCGGAAGTTTCTTGTTCAGCCATCGCGTCGGTCGATTATCCTCGCCCGACACAGGCAGACTTTCCAAGCGCGACCGCCGTTTCGTCGCGCAGCTTCGCATTGAAACCACGCATCGGCGCTGTCCCCTACGGAGTCGGAGCTCCGCTGATCACGGGGCTCGACCACGACCCGTCGGTCTGCCTCGTCGAGGACGTGCCGTCTCGTCTGATCGGCTGGTTGCGCTCGGGCGAACTCGATGCGGCGTTGGTGTCCTCGGTCGAGGCGTTCCGTCGCCCGGGCTACACGGCGCTCGCGGACATCGGGATCTGCTGTCGCGGGGCGGTGCGGAGTGTGCGCGCATTCCGGCGCCCGGAGGTCCCGATTCGAAGCGTCGGTCTCGACGATTCCAGCGAGACGTCCGCGGCGCTCCTGCGGGTCCTGTTGCCGCGCATCGCCCCCGAAGCCACACCGGAGTTCGAGCGCGTCGAACCGACGACCGAACCCGACGCACTGCCGCACGACCTCGTCATGCTGATCGGCGACCCCGGCCTGCGGGCGACGCCGGGCACGCGCGAGGTCATCGACCTCGGCGCCGCGTGGCACGAATGGACCGACCTCCCGTTCGTGTTCGCGCTCTGGCTGATCGCCCCCGGCGCACCCGCCGAGCGCATCGCCCAGATCCTGCGCCGGGCCCACGCCGACGGCGCGCGCAACCACACGGATGACGGCACCGGCGGCGCGGTCCACTACGACATCGGTGCGCCCGAGATCGACGGCCTGCGGCGCTTCCACGCCGAGGCCTCGCGCCTCGGACTGGCCGACCGGGCGATCGAGCCGCGCTTCGTCGGCCGATCCACGACATCGAAAGCACGACAACGCAACTGACAGGATCCGAAATGACGCGAGGCCAGGGAGGGCTGTTCGACCCGGAATCAGAGGAAACGAAGCCGGATCGATCGAAGATGGCGAGCAAGAAGCAGACGTCGAAGGGCGCCGGCGCCACTGCCGAGCGCATGGCGCAGGCACAGCGAGAGATCTCGGTCTCCGAGTTCTTCACGAAGAACCGTCACCTGCTCGGCTTCGACAGCCCGCGCAAGGCGCTGCTGACCGCGGTCAAGGAAGCGGTGGACAACAGCCTCGATGCCTGTGAAGAGGCGCGCATCCGCCCCGAGATCATCGTCGAGATCAAACGGGATCCGAAGAAGGAGAACGTCTACACGATCGCGATCGAGGACAACGGTCCCGGCATCGTGCGCGCGCAGGTCCCGAACATCTTCGGCAAGCTGCTCTACGGATCGAAGTTCCACCGCCTACGGCAGAGCCGCGGCCAGCAGGGCATCGGGATCTCGGCGGCCGGCATGTACGGCCAGCTCACCACCGGGCGTCCGGTGAGGATCTGGAGCCGCACCAGCAAGCGATCGATCCCGCACTACTTCGAGGTCCGGATCAACACGGGGAAGAACAAACCCGAGTTCACCGAGGAGGCCGTCGACTGGGACGAGAAGGCCCACGGCACGCGCGTCGAGATCACGCTCGAGGGCGAGTACCGCCGCGGCCAGCGCAGCACGGCCGAGTTCCTGAAGCTGTGCGCGGTCGCCAACCCGCACGTCAAGCTCACGTTCATCGATCCGGACGGCGAGACGACGGTCTACGAACCCGGCACCAAGGATCTGCCGGCCGAGACCGACGAGATCAAGCCGCACCCGCACGGCGTCGAACTCGGCATCCTCATGAAGATGCTGCAGGAGACGAACGAGAAGTGGGTCTCGCTGTTCCTGCAGCGCGAGTTCTCCCGCGTCGGTGCGAAGGTCGCGAAGGCGATCTGCGCCGAGGCCAAGATCTCGGACCGCGCTCACCCGAAGCGGATCGCGCGGCAGGAGGCCGACGCGCTCAAGCGCGCGATCGACAAGACCAAGATCATGGCGCCGCCGACCTCGTGCATCGCACCGATCGGCACCGAGCAGATCATCGCCGGCCTCAAGAAAGAGGTCGAAGCCGACTTCTACGTCGCGAACTCGAGGTCGCCGGTGGTCTACCGCGGCCACCCGTTCCTGGTCGAGGTCGGCATCGCCTACGGCCGCCCGGGCGACACGCTCGAACTCAGCGAGACCGGCAAGATCTACGAGTCGGAGGAGAAGAAGAAGCGCCGCAAGAAGGCCGCCGAGGAGAACCTGCTCGTCGACGCCGACGAGCCCGTCCGGCTGATCCGCTACGCCAACCGCGTGCCGCTGCTCTACCAGCAGTCGGCGTGCGCGATCACGAAGGCCGTGATCGGGACCAACTGGCGGTCCTACGGCATGAGCCAGCCGCGCGGCGCGCTGCCGATCGGTCCCATGGTCCTGTTCGTGCACATCGCGTCGGTGTGGGTGCCGTTCACCTCGGAGTCGAAGGAAGCGATCGCGAGCTACGACGAGAGCCTCAAGGAGCTGAAGCTGTGCCTGCAGGACTGCGGACGCAAACTCGGGACGCACATCCGCAAGGGCAAGAAGCTGGCGGGTGAACACAAGAAGCGGGAGTACATCACGATGTACATTCCGCACATCGGTCAGGCGCTGCAGGAGATCCTCGAGCTGAGCGATGCGCAGACCGAGAAGACGGTGGAGAACCTGACGACGGTTCTGGAGAAGAGCCGGAAGCTGTAGGGGTTCCGGGCGAGCGGTGTGCTTGGCTCACGAGCGCTCGGATCAAAGGCAAGACGA
>JAGQQZ010000257.1 GCA_020425915.1 Planctomycetota bacterium
AAGCGTCGCTCGAGCGCGATCGCGATGTCCTCTCGCGCGATCGCGCGACGCAGCGGATACACGATCCGGCGCCGGAGCCCGAACGCGAGGAACGTCACGAGGCCGATGCTCAGCACGACGCGCACGAGCGCGGGAAGGTCGAGCAGTCGGTCGAGTGCGAAGTAGACGACGAGGCCGGCGGTGATCGCGGCCAGCATCCACCCGAGTCCGTGGACGAGGAAACGGCGCCGGACTCGATCGAGCAGGGCGCCGAGGCGCCACTCGATCTCGCGCCCGTGGTCGGCGACCGATTCGATCGTCTTCGGGTCGGGTGGAATCGGGTTCACGAGGGCCTCAACGTTGGAAGATCGGGAGGAACTGCAGCGGGATCTGCAGGATCAGCGTCGACACGGCGGTGGCGAAGGCATCGCCCGGCCCCGTGTTGCAGACCCAACGGCCGTCGCTCTGCTGCATGTCGAGCAGGATCTTGCGCATCGTGCGGTAGTATCGCACGAAGCTGCGTCCGCCGGCCGTGTAGTACGCCTGAACCGCGTAGTAGTGGCCGTAGAAGAAGAAGTAGTGATCGCGGAACTCGGCGTTGAAGGGGGCCATCTGGGCGTTCATGAATTCGAACGCCTCGTTGAGGACGCGGTGGTCGTAGAGGCCGGCCGCGTGGAGCGTCGTGACGCCGGCCGCGGTCAGCGGGAACGTCGTCCGGCTGTGTTCCTCCTTCTGGTAGCGGAACGCACCGCCGTCGTTGATCGAGTACGCGAAGCGACCGCGCCGGTCCGGTGCGTTGGAGCTGACCGCACTGTCGAGCACATAGTTCTCGGCGTCCTTGATCGTCCGGGCCGAGACGGTGATGCCGACGTTTCGCGCCGACCGGAGCGCGACCACCTGGCAGACCGTGATCGACATGTCGGATTCGCGAGCGAACGGCTTGTAGCGCCAGCCACCCTCGGCGTTCTGCGAGTCGACGATGATGTTGACCGAGTCCTGCAGGGCGCGGCGGACGTCGCCGCGGTTGGTCATCCCGTAGATCTCGGCCAGGAACAACGTCGCGAACGCGTGGCTGTACATCCGAGTGCCGGCATCGGTGATGTAGCCGTTCTCGCCGACGCGGCTGAGGACGTAGTCGAGCCCTCGTTCGACGACGTGGCCGTACTGTCCGCGGCCCGGCAGGTGACCGCCCGCGAGGAAGCTCATCAGCGCGAGCGCGGTGACGCCGACGTGCGGGGAGTCCGGCGCCGTGATGCGGTAGCTCGAGTTGAGCTTGAAGCCGACGTCCTGGGTCCAGTAGCCGTCCTCGCTCTGCTGGGAAGCAAGCCACGCCAGCCCGTCCGAGACCGCGGCGAGGACGTCGCGGGTGATGAGCGCACGACCGACTTCGCTGGAACGGCGTTCCGGTTCTTGCGCGTTCCCCGCGACGAGCGGGATCGACCCCGCGAGGAGAAGGAGCGAGCTGCGGATGGTCTGTCGCATGCGGGTCATCGTTTGGTCGGATCCTCGTCGGTCATCAAGGTGATGCCGGACGGTGTCTCGATCGCGATGAAGCCGTCGGTTTCCGACAGGTTCATCGGCGTCGAGAAGTAGGTGTCGTTGTTCAGCGGCACGAACGATGGCTCCCGTGCCAACGGGTCGTCGTAGTCGATCAACAGGACGCGCGCGTTGTGTTCCGAGTTGACCTGCTTGGTCCGGACCCGGACGGGGAGCGCGACGAATCGGTCGGTGACGATCGGGCGCCGCACGACCGCGAAGACGCCGTCCAGCGTGCGTTGGAAGAACGGCTTGCGATCGACGAGGGACATCACGGTGAGTCGCGGGGTCTCGGCGATGTCGGTGATCACGAGGATGTCGGGTGCGGACGATTCGTCCCAGTCCCAGTTGGTCGCCTTGGCACGCGGGCCGAGGTCGCGGGACTTCGCGCGTTGGCCGTGTGCGTCGAGGATCGTCAGTTGGCTCTGGAGGTGGCCGGTCGTGAGGACCACGGTGCGGTCGGCCTTGGTCGCCAGCATCTCGATCTGTTGACTGCGGTTCCCGCTCCACCGCCATTGGATCTCGCCATTCCAGCCGATCGCGACGCATCGTGGCCGCTCGGTGTCGCTGTGCGGGTCGGAGGGAATCACGATCCGATCGCGGGTCACGCGGATGCGTGACTGCACGGTGTCGTCGCGGATCGTGTAGTCGTCGAGGCCCAGGAACTCGCGAACTTCCTGCGAGACCTGGACCCGAGAGATCTCGCGACCGCTCCAGGGTTCTAGCCCGACGATCTCCGGGGTCGGCGTGGAGACCCAGAAGAACACCCCGGCTTCGCTCGCGACCGGGCGGTTGCAGTCGCGGGTCGGGTCGAGTGGGATCCGATACAGCTCGGTTC
>JAGQQZ010000258.1 GCA_020425915.1 Planctomycetota bacterium
ATTCCCGACGCTCGTGATCGTCTCGCCCGAGGGCGACGAACTGGCGCGCCTCGGATCCGTGCCGAAGGAACCCGCCGAATGCCTGGCCGAACTCGTCGCGCAGCGTGATGCGGGACTCGCACGATTCGCTCGCATCCACGCACTCGAGGCGGCCTTGATCGACGACGAGGACACCACCGCGACGACGAAAGCCGCGATCGAGTTCCTATCCTCGTCGGCCGTCGGCGCGCCCGGCAATGCACGGCTCGCGACGATCGTGCGAACGTCACTCGCGCTGGATGACGAAGCGCGCGCGGCGATGCGCGACGCCGCACTGCGGGTGCTGTTCTCGAGCGGGGAGAGCCTGCCCTCCGACCGCGAACGGGCCTTCCAACTCGACCCGAAGAACGTCGCGGGACTCTTGGAACTGGCGGTCGAGGCCGAGGTCGGGGCCGTCGAGACGCGGCAGCAGTCGTTCGCGGCTCTCGACTCGATCGACCGGTTGATCGGCCTGCCCCTCGTCGACCCGGAACGCGGACGCAAGCTGTTCGCCAACGCCGCCCGCTGGGCCGACCGCGCGCGCGACGACGCCGCGATCCGCGGACGCGCTCCGCGCTACGCCAAGGCCGCCCTCGAGCTCGGGATCCCGAACCCGGAACTCGCGAAGTTCCTGCGCGGCATCGCAGCCCGCCGCAACTGAAGGATCACAGATGCGCGCGGATCTCGGCGCGCGCATCCTTCGCTCGCTCCGACTGGCGCTTGTCGCCGATCTTCTTGCCCTTGGCGACGCCGATCAGCACCTTGGCCCAGCCCTTCTCGTTGAAGTACATCTCGAGCGGGACGAGCGTGAACCCGCGCTGCTCGACCTTGCTCAGCAGTTTCTGCAACTCCCGGCGTCGCAACAGCAGCTTGCGCTTCCGGGTCGGCTCGTGGTTCATCCGGTTGCCGTGGGTGTACTCCTCGATGTGGGCCCCGACGAGGAACAGCTCCTTGCCATCGAACCGCGCGTACGCTTCGGCGATGCTGACGGTGCCGCCTCGCAGGGTCTTCACCTCGGTACCCCGGAGCACGATCCCGCACTCGAAGGTCTCGCTGATCTCGTACTGCTTCCGCGCCTTGCGGTTCTCACAGATCAGGTGCTTGTCGTGCTTCGAAGCCATGGATCGGGGCGGATTCCGGGCGGCGGATTATCGAGTCGTCCTGCGGGTCGGTCACGCCTCGATTGCGGGCGACCGGGGACTTCGTCCTTGCATCGGCCGTGGGCCGGGCTAACCTCCCGCTCTCCGCACGCCCAGGTGGCGGAATTGGCAGACGCGCTAGGTTCAGGTCCTAGTGGGAGTAATATCCCGTGGAGGTTCGAGTCCTCTCCTGGGCACACCGATCGGCGACGATCGGGGGGTCAGATTCCCCCCTCGACGAGCGTTGCCATCGCCGGGTCCCCGTCCCAAGATCCGGCCGGGAATAACCGGGTCGCCGACCCGTCGAAGGGACCCGCCGACGACTTCTGCCCAGCCAGCGATCCGTATGGTGGGCCCTTTCCGTCCCGGGTACACTCCGAACTCGAATCGTCCGAAAACAAGGCTGTTCCAGCAGATGTGTGAGCTGCACAAGCAAGTGAAGGAAGTCGCGCAGCGCGGCTTCACCCTCGTCGAGATCATGGTCGTGGTCGTCATCATCGGCCTGCTCGTCTCCCTCGTCGGTCCAGCGGTCCTCGGTCGCCAGGCCGATGCCCAGATCGAAGCCGCGAAGTCCGACATCGCCAACATCGCCCAGACGGTCGAGCTCTACATGCTGAAGAACGGCCAGCGAATCCCGGAGATGCAGGACCTGCTGGAGAAGGACGAGCACGGCCAACCCTGGATCCGCGGCGGCAACATCGAGGATGGACAGTTCGTCGATCCGTGGAAGACGCCCTACGAGATCCACCAACTCGAAGGACTGAACTTCGACATCATCTCGGCCGGCCCGGATCGGGAGATGGACACCGACGACGACATCCGCTACGCGAAGGACGAGGAATAGCGGAGCGGCGATGCGACGCGCCTGCGACGACCGACGACGATCCGATCCGCGAGGCTTCACCCTCGTCGAGATCATGGTCGTCGTCGCGATCATCGCGATCGCCGCACGCGTCGTCACCGCGAACCTCGGCGCCCTGATCCCCGCCACGGTCCTCGACTCGGAGGCCCGACAGATCATGGGCCAGATCGAGTTCCTTCGGTCCGAGGCGCAGCTCCAGGCCAAGTCCTTCACGCTCGAATTCGATCTCGAACGCTCGCGCTGGCGCGTCGTGTTGCCGCCGGAGGAGACGTACGTGTCGACCGAGGCGCTGCGCGAAGCGGTGCCGCTGCAGTGGAAGTACCTCGATGAGCGCGTCAAGTTCGGTGGCTTCCATCGACTCGGTGGGCAAACCGCGAGGTCGGGGATATCCCGACTCGTGATCAGCGAGAACGGCTTCACGACCGACTCGATGATCTACCTGCGGATGGACAACGAGAACCTCGAGTACAACGTCTGGACGATCCGGGTGTTCGGTCTCGAGCACAGCACGAAGCTCCTGACCAACGTCGATGGACAGGAGCCACGACTCGACATCGTCGAGGAGGCCGCCTTCCAATGACGCGGGTACACCGGGGCTCGGAATCGGGATTCACGCTGCTCGAGGCGCTCGTCGCGATCGCGCTGCTCGCGATGGTCGTACTGCACTTCCTCGGCACCCGAACGGAAGCGCTCAAGGATGCGGCCGACGCGCGCAACCGACGAGTCGCCCGCGAGATCGCGGCCTACCACCTGTCGGTGCTGCGGGCCGGAGCTCACGAGATCCCCCCCGAGAACCGAGTCATCCTCGAGGCCGGCGACGAATACCCCAACTTCCGCTACCAGATCCTGATCGGCGAGTCCGCGATCTCGCAAGCCGAGTCGGACATGGCCGAAGGCTACGGCGAGGAAGAGGACGAAGCCCGAGCCGACCGCCTCGAGTGGCAACGGGAACGGGAGATGCTCAGGAACGCCAATTCCGAGGGACTCTCGTTCACCGAGTACCAGGACCAACTGCTCGAGGAGGAACTCGAGGATCGGGTGCCGAGCGAAGACGACTTCGAGGATGTCGCCGTCGTCGTCTACTTCCCGGACGTCCTCCGCCGCGACGTGGAGGTTCCGGTGGACGCGACGTTCATGCTGAAGGCGAAGATCTCGACGATGGCGATCGAGGGACTGACGCCGGACCAGGCCGAGGTCATCGCGGAATCACGCGGTGGCACGTCGACCGAGACGCCGAGCGGGAACTGAGGAGCACGACGATGCAGACAAGCGATCCACGAACGTCCGACCGCGGCTTCACGTTGATCGAGGTCCTGCTCGCGATCACGGTCAGCGCGATGGCGATGGTCGCCGTCGGCGGAGCGTTCCTCGGCGTGCTGCGCGCCCGCCACGAGGTCGAGAACCTGAGCCAGACGACGGTCCTCGGTGAGCGCATCCTCCGCATGATCGAGGACGATCTCGCGGGCCTGTGGCACCACAACATCGCCAAGGACCGCGTCTTCCTCGGGCGGAACATGGACATCGGTGGCTACGACGCCGACCGGATGGACTTCCTGACGACGACGGACTCGGTCAGTGGTGCGATCGACACCGAGGACCAGCTCAACTACCCCTCGGTGTGCGAGGTCGGATACTGGTTGAAGGAGAACCGCGACGTACCCGGACTCCTCGAGCTCTACCGCCGGGAGGACCCGCTCGTCGACGACGACCTCCGAACCCAGGGCAAGTTCCAACTCGTCTGCGATCGCATCAAGGACTTCAACATCACGTACTACGACTCCCTCGGCTACCAAGCCGAGGAGGTGTACGAGTGGGACTCCTCGCGCGAGCACAAGCTGCCGCGCCGGATCAAGATCGAGTTCACCGTCCACCGCAAGGTCGGCAACCGCAACCAGAGCGGCTCCGCCGAGGTCGAGGACATGGGCAAGATCCTCAAGAAGTACACACGGCACTTCGTCTTCGATCGCCGCTACGGCGACATCCTGAAGGCCGGCGTCGCGATGATCCCCGTCGCTCCCCCACCGCCGGAAGCGGCGGCAGGCGGCGGTGGCGGGGCCCAGGGCGACGGTGGCGTGGAAGGCGCCAAGGGTGGCGACGGACTGGTTTCGCAGAGCACCGACGGCCCGATTCGCGGCGATGGCAAGAACGTCACGGAACTGGGGCCCGGCAGTCGGCGCGGCAGCGGCGGCGGCACGGATCGCGGTGGTCTCCCACCGGGCTTCACCCCCCCGCGCGGAACCGGAGGACTCCCGCCGACGAACCCACAGGGTCTGCCCACCGACTTCCTCGACCTCCTACGCGGCGGTCGACTCTCGGGCGCCGGCGGAGGCTTCCCGGGACTCGGACGCTGATGGCCGCCGACCCCACGGCGGCGATTCGCAGCGCGGCGGCTCGGATGCCGGATGTCCTGGAAGGGACGTCGTGCAACCAGTCGTCGTTCCGCGTCGGGAAGTCTGCGTTCCTGTACCTCGGTCCGGGAGCCAAGGGCGTCGGCTTCAAGGCGATGTTCAAGCTCTCGAAGTCGATGCCACGGGCACGGGAGCTGGCCGCGCGCGAGCCGGACCGTTTCGAGGTCGGCTCGACGGGGTGGGTGACGGTCCGCTTCGGCGCAGACGCACCGCTGGCCAAGTCGATCTGGCAGCACTGGCTTCGCGAGTCGTACGCGCTCTGCTCGGGCAAGGCATAGTGCCCCGCGTCGAACGTTCCGCCACGCTGCCCGACCGCACGCCGCAGGCTCTGCGGCGCCGAGGTCTCAGCTCCCTGTCCGCCCCGCCACCGCGTTCGAGAACTCGACGTTGAGAGGATTCGAACCGAAACGCACGGTCACGGCCTGCAACACGAGCGGAATGCCGGGCGCTCCCGAGATCGGGAGCGAATAGCTGGCGGTCCCGGTTCCCTGCGTCCAGACCATGGGTTGGGCCGGGAAGTTCGCGGAGCTGTAGAGCGAGCAGGGAAGACCGAGGATCGAGAGGTCGGTGTCGACGTTCTGGAAGCCGATCAAGATCCACGCCGACGTCGCGCTCTGGTGGATGTTCCGAAGCGTCAG
Organism: Planctomycetota bacterium; assembly: GCA_020425915.1. GTDB lineage: Bacteria > Planctomycetota > UBA1135 > UBA1135 > UBA2386 > JAGQQZ01. The sequence goes on from JAGQQZ010000258.1 coordinate 5,066, forward strand.
GTCGAACGTCCCGCCGATCACCGGCCGTGAATCGAACGACAACTGCAATGTGGAAGGCCCGTCGTTCGTCAGGTCCCAGACTTCCGGCACGGCACGATCGAAGAACTCGTAGATGTTGGGATTGGAGAGACTGACGATGGGCAGGTCCGCGGAGAAGTCGGACTCCCCGGGATCCGCAGCACCGCTGCCGGCGGAGCATCCAACGATCCAGTGCCGGAACGCCGGGTTGTCGTGGATTCGGAAACCCTCCAGGTCCTCGTAGAGCACGGCCCACGAGTTCGGTCGAGCCGGGTGCGTCGCACCGAACAACTGCACCTGCCAGGTGACCGGGCGTTGCGCTCCGGCATAGCCAACGCGATCCCAGGTGATCACGGCGTAGTCGACGCCGTTCGAGGCGAACATGACGGTCCCCTGCGCGACAGACCCGGTGACTTCGAAGTTGCCCCATAGTGGCGCGATGACCGGGCCAGCGTGATTCAGCAGATCGCTGACGGTCGGCGTCGGGTCGGACTGCGCATTGAGCACCAGACGTCCGTTCACGTCGACGTCGATCGAGGTCACGATCTGTCCGTCTGGCATCGTGAAGTCGAAGCCGAGATCCGCCGGTTGGGTCGAGTTGTTGCTCGTGATTCCGAGGCCCGAGCCGAATGACGGATCGAAGTCCACCGTCGCCGGCAACACGATGTAGCCGCCGACGAAATCCGGCACGAACTCCATCTTCGAGGTCAACGGAGGCTGTCCACCGCAACCGACGCCCACGCGCGTGGCCACCGCGTGCTGCGGCCCCGGCGGGCACGATCCGACGAACGGTGTCGCGACGACCCAGCCGCCTGTCCCGTCGCGCGAGAAGTCCAACCAGGCGTCCTGCAGATCGAAACTCGTGAACTGCTCGTAGAGGGTCGGGTCGCTGCGGGTGACCAGCGTCGGACCGCAGCTCAGGTCGCGGGAGCCCGGGTCGGGCGTACCATCGCCCGACGTGATCCCGACCAGAGCGTCGGTCGCCGGCGTCCGTGCATCCCAGTACATCGAGAACGTGTCGTCCTCACGCAACACGACTTGGAACGTGAACGGCATGGCCGCACCGAACTCCACGACATCGCGCCACGTGATGACGGCGACCTGCTGCGTGCCGTCGAAGTAGCTGTGGAAGTACACGTCGTCGGTTCCCGGGCCGTCGGGAGTGAGATCGTCCCAGTAGGCGCAAATCGATGCCCGCTGGCCCATGAACTCGACGACGGACTCGGATCCGTCGGTCGTGTCGGACAGCGGCATCAAGATGCGACCGTTCGAGTCGATCTCGACATGCGTCACGGCCGAGCCATCGGGGAACGTGAACTCGAACCCGAGCGGGTTGTCGGGCGCGATGGAATCATCGGTCATGCCGAGCGGCGAACCGATGTTCGGGTCCAGCGTGATCTGAGCGCGGGGTGCGAGAGCCAGCACCGCGCCAGCGGCGATCGTGGCGATGGCCACGCTTCGGAATTCGGACATCGTAGCGTCTCCTATCGGCCCGACGCGGTTCCGTCGGGCAACACCGAGGCTCGGAACTCCTCCACGGCCTCGCAAATCTGTTTCCATCGGGCGCGGAACGACTCGTCGCCGTCGGCTCGGATCCGGGAGCCGAAAGACTCGACCGCTGGATCCAAACGGAATCGCGTCACTCCCGTGCCGCCCAGCAGGTCGAACGCGGGAACGTCCGCGCCGACGAATTGCCGGCAACCATCGACCCAGGTCTCGAACCAGGAAATCCCTCGTGGGGCCAGTTCTCGATCGCTCGCGAGCGAGTTCGGGTCCGTCGCCACCACGCGAGCGAGAGTCAATCCCGCCTCGAGGTAGAGCCCCAGAATCCGGCGTGGATCGATCTCACGCGGGAACGCGAGCGCCTGGTCGAACAGCCGAAGCGCAGCGGCGTCGTCACCCTTGCGACATGCCACCCTCGCCAGCCACGCAATCTGCTCTGCGTCCTTCGGCATCGACTCGTCGCGCGTCCACTGCTCGTATTCCGCCGAAGCCTCGACGAACTGCTCAGCGTTCGCGAGCCATGCCTCGGAACGAGAGGCCTGCTCGGGAGTCCCGACATCGAGAGCTCGACGGAACGACTCCGCCGATTCCTCGAATCGCCCCACCTCGAGCAGAGCTCCGCCCAGGACGCATTGCAGATCGGCGACGTCCGGGTGACTCGACGCAATCGGCGTAAGCAGCTCGATCACTTCGGCGTGCCGCGCAGCCGTACCCAGGAACCTCGCGAGCTGCAGCGAATGACGGAACTCCGACGGTTCGACTTGGTGCGCGCGGCGACTTGCGGCGATCGCGTCCTCCACCCGGTCGACCTGCGCGAGAAGTGCCGCGTAGCCGGCCAATACCTTGGGCTTCCCGCCACGAGCCGCGATCGCGTACGCATCGACCGCAGCCGAGACCCGACCCGCCTGCTGGAGTGCGACACCGCGGAGCAACGCCGTGCGTGGATGTTCGGGTTCGATCGTCTCGGAACGATCGAGGAACTGCAGCGCCTTCGCCGGCTGTCCGTCCGTCAGGAGCGCCAGCCCGAGATCGGTGAGCGCATGGGCGCTGTTCGGCCGCAGCGCGACACCGATCCAACACAACCGCGTGATCTCAGCGCGCGGCGGCGACTCGAGACTCTCGAGGATCGCGGCGAGGTTGTGGACGAGCTGATAGTCCTCGGGATGGGCGTCGACCGCCCGCCGGTAGAGATCGACGGCCTTGTCGCGATCCCCGAGGTCCGCGAGGCACGACGCGAGCAGGTCGAACGACTCGGCGTCGAGTTCTTGTCGATCGGCGTCCGCGGACATCGCACGCAATCTCTCGAGGTCTCGGTCCTCGAACGCGCGTCGAAGCTCCGTACGCCATGGGTCCGCATCGGCCTGGATCGCGATTTCGTGCAGCTTCCGCCAGGCGAGCGCGGCGTCGACGCGATGCCGACGACGGAATCTCGACCACTGATCGAGGGCGGCCACGAGCGTGCTGGAGATCTGACTCTCGGCAATGGATCCTGCGGCCGACTCCACCGGGGACCGCAAGTCGACGCCGGCGTCCTCGAACGCACTCACGAACGCGGCGTCCAGTTCGGCGGCGTCACGATCGTCGCCGTGGTGCGGACGCAGTCCAGCGAACCGCTCGACGAGTTCACGACTGCGAAGCGCGACAGCGGACTCGCGCTCGATACGTGCTCTGGCTTCCGCGGCACGGGCCGACAGATCCGACGAGGCGTCCCGCGACTTCCCGAACTCCTCGGCGCGGCGAACGGCTTCGATCGCGGTCCCCCAGTGGCGCCC
>JAGQQZ010000259.1 GCA_020425915.1 Planctomycetota bacterium
CGGCCGGGACGTCGGCGATCCATGCCTCGTCGAGCGCGTCGCGTGCCTCTGCCGCCGGACCGCGAGTCTTGTCGTCACCGGAGTGGCTCAGGTGGTGGAGGATCTGCCGCGCGACGGCCCGATCACCCGACTTCGCCAGCGCGCGAGCCTTCTCCAGGAGACGGCTCGAGGAGTCGAGCTGTTCGATCCAATCCCGTGCGACGGTTTTCTCGGCCTGGGTCGGTGACCGCGTGATGCGCTGGACGATGTCGTCGCGATCCTGGGTCACGCGCTCCGCGTCGTCGAGCGCACCGAGCACGGCGCGGTCGACGTCTTCCGCGAGCGACCCACCGATCGCGTCCAGGATCAGGAGTGCGCCGTGCAACTCGCCGCGTCCGAGCATCCGGCTCGACTCACGCCGAAGGTAGCGGCGTCGCTCGTCCGCGATGCGTCCCCGGACGATCGCCTGCTCCTCGAACGTCGGCTCGGGCGGGTCGAACTTGCCGACCTGGCGCAGCGCGTCGCGCAGCTTCGCCTTGAACACGTAGTTCTCCGTGCGGCGGAACACGAACTCGATCCGGTCCCAGGCCTCGCCGGGGCGGCCCGCGCGCGCGGACTCGTTCGCCGCGCGAATCGCGGCGTCCACGGCGGCTTCGTCGATCGCGGCCGAGTCGATCCCGGGGAACACGAACGTGCCGACGGGCACCAGGTCGTCGCGGTCACGGCGCGCTCCGGCGAGGGGCACGACGTAGCCGTCCGCACCGAGGAAGCCGGCGCGCAACGTGATCGTCGTGTTCGGGTCGAGCGGGGGATCGCCGGCGCGGAACGGCAGCGGCAGCTCGTACTCGACGGTCTCGCCCTTGCGCCAGGTTCGAGTCGACTTCGGCGGTGCATGATCGCGCCGCATGACCCGGTGACCGTCGACCTGGAGATCGAGTCGCACCGAGTAGACCGCATCGACGTCGTCCGAGACCGAGAAGGCCAGCTTGGCGCTCGCTCTGCCGGTCGCCGCGACGGCCGCCGTGTCGACCGTGACCCGCAACGAGACCGGTGCCGAGGTCTGTGCGGCCGCACCGGCGGCGAGGACGGCGGCGAACGTGCCGAGTTCGAATCCGTGACGATGCATCGCCCGGAATCCTAGAGGCACAGGAGGAAGGCCACGAGGTCGTCCTTCTCGTCGGGACCGAGCCGCAACCCCAGAACGATGTCGAAGAACGTCACCGCGTCGTGCAGCGTCGGCAATCTCCCGTCGTGCAGGTAGGGAGGTGTGTCCTTGATGCCGCGCAGCGGAAACGTCTTGATCGGGCCTTCCGGTCGCCCGACGTAGAAGCGTTCGACTCGAAGATCGTGCAGATAATCGTCGACGAACGCAGGGCCGTAGTGACACACCGCGCACTGCGCCTTGCCGTGGAACAGGGCCTCTCCGCGCAGTTCCTGCTCGCTCGCCAGTTCGGGGATCAGCCGCATCATCGGGCCGAGCTTCGGTGCCGGCGGGAAGTCGATGATCGAGTTGAAGTCGCCCATGCGGTTCGTGACCTCGCGCTTCGCCGCGCGGGGGCCGATCGCCTGCTGCATGCCCGGGTCTCCGTCGAAGTACTCCTCGACCTCGGCGAAGTGGTCCATGCTGCGGATCGAGCGCTTCGAGGACAGCTGCATGAGGTTGTAGTTGCCACGCATCGACGGCGTGTCGACGCGAAGCCGCGCGAGGATCGGGCGGGCATCGGGTGCCAGTTCGAACGCGCCGTTGGTGTGGCCGTTGACGTGGCAGTCGAAGCAGGCGACGCCCTTGCTCGGCGCGTCGGTCAGTCGGTGCTCGGTGTGGTTGAACCACGTCGTCGGCGTCGGGCGAAGCAGCTCCTTGAGCCCCTCCATCTGCTCGGGCGTGAGCAGGCCGTCGAAGATCTCGTAGTAGTTGTCGAGCGTGATCTCGCGGCCACCGGTCACGTCGCCGAGTTCGCGGTGCGTCGTCAGGAACAGCGGCGGCGGGAACTCCGGCAGGTACTCCTCCGGCAGGTCCATGTCGACGTCGATGCGTTCGTGCTCGGGGTGCACCGCGACCCAGGCTCGCGGGAACACCATGTGTGCCGTGGATTGCAGCGGGTGCGCCAGAGGCTTGAAGGGGAACAGATCGCGCGCACGAACCTCGCTGGCCGGGAGCGCGGCGAGCTCCTCGAACGACTCGATCCCCGCCGGCAATCGCGTGACCGGACCACGCATGATCGGCTTGCCGCCGGACATGGTCGCGTCGCCGAGCGCCGTGCCGTCGAAATCGAATCGACTGGCCATGTACGCACGGACGTCGGCCATGAGCTTCGGTTTCTGTTCGGCGTGCAGCGTGCGCCACTGTTCGAATCGCATCGGCAGCACCGGCGAGGCGAACGAACTGCGTCCGCGAC
>JAGQQZ010000260.1 GCA_020425915.1 Planctomycetota bacterium
GACCGGGCGGTCCGGCACGGGCGATCTCCCCCATTTTTCCCGACTTTTCAAGGATCCACGCCGACGACCCGATGCATCCGGCACCTCACCTCCCTTGCGGCGACCCCGCCGATACCCAGCCAGGAGCAGCGACGTGGCACGGATTCCCGACAAGCAGGCCATCTTCCTCGAACTCGACGGCGTCCTCGCCGAACGACCTTCCCTGACGATCGACGGCGAAGTCCCCTACCTGCCGGGCGCGCTCGAGGCCCTGAGCCGCATCGATCCGCGGGTCTTCAAGGTGTTCATCGCGACCAACCGGGAGGACATTGCGATGGGCCAGCTACGGGACCGGGAGTTCAAGAAGTTCTGCGACCGGTTCATCCGCGACACGAGCGACGCCGGCGTGCGGATCGCGAAGATCTACAGCTGTCCGTACCACCCGAAGGGCCGCCAACGGTTCCGCAAGGACAGCGTGTTCCGCAAGCCGGCGCCCGGCATGTTCAAGATGGCGCAGCAGGAGTTCGACCTCAACCTCGCACGCTGCTGGATGATCGGACACACGACGACCGACATCCTCGCCGGCAGTCGCGGCGGCGTCGGCACGATCCTCGTCGAGACCGGCGAGGGCGGGAACGACGGCGCCTACCTGGTCGAGCCGCACCAGACCGTCGCCAACGTGCTGCAAGCGATCCGCTTCATCAACAGCCACGAAGTCAGCCTGCGCTGCTGAGCCGCTCGCGATTCAACGCGCAACGCGCCGGAGCCGGAATTCCCGCACCGCGCAGTCGAGCGTCGGCACCACGAACACCGTGATGACGACGACGAGCATCCCACCGAACGACGGAATCGCCATCGGCACCATGACGTCCGATCCGCGACCCGTCGAGGTCAGGACCGGCAACAGCGCGAGCACCGTCGTCGCGGTCGTCATCAGGCACGGGCGGATCCGGCGCTTGCCGGCCGCGACCACGGCATCCCGAATCTCCTGACGGGTCGTCGGCTGCGCGCGGTCGACCGACTGCTTCAGGTAGGTCGTCATGATCACGCCGTCGTCGGTCGCGATGCCGAACAGCGCCAGGAATCCGACCCAGACCGCGACGCTGAGATTCACGGTTCCGACCTGGAACAGCTCCCGCAGGTCGGCACCGAACACTTCGAACGAGAGGAACCAGTCCTGCCCGTACAACCACAGCAACAGGAATCCACCCGACCAGGCGACGAACACGCCCGAGAACACGACGCAGGTCGAGACCACCGAGCGGAACTGGAACCACAAGATCATGAAGATCAGGAACAGGGCGAGCGGCAGCACGATGCGCAATCGCTCGGTGGCGCGGACCTGGTTCTCGTACTCGCCCGCGAAGCGGTAGTTCACGCCGGCCGGCAGGACGAGCTCACCCGAATCGATCGCGGCATCGAGGAATCGACGACATTCGTCGACCACCTCGACCTCCGCGCTGTCCGGCAGCTTGTCGAAGATCACCGCGCCGGTGAGGAACGTGTCCTCGCTCTTGATGGTCTGCGGTCCGGCCGTGTAGCGCAACTCCGCGAGCTGACCGAGCGGCACCTGCACTCCGTCGCGCCCGGCGACGAGGATGCGCCCGAGCATGTCGATGCGATCGCGTAGCTCGCGCTGGTAGCGGACCCGAACCGGGTAGCGCTCGCGACCCTCCACGGTCGTCGTGAGTTGCCGGCCACCGATCGCGACTTCGATCACGTCCTGCACGTCGCGAACGTGCAGCCCATGCCGTGCGATCGCCTGACGATCGATCTCGATCTCGAGGTACGGCTTGCCGACGATTCGGTCCGCGGAGACGGTCGCGGCGTTCACCGACGGGACGCGCTTGAGGATCCGTTCGATCTCGAGCCCGACGCGTTCGATCGTCTCGAGGTCGGGACCCTGGATCTTGACGCCGAACGGCGCCCGCATGCCGGTCTGCAGCATGATCCGCCGCGTCTCGATCGGCTGCAGCATCGACGCCGTGGTCATCCCCGGAACCTGCGCGGCCGCGGCGATCTCGTCCCAGATGTCACGCGGACTCGAGATGTGACCGCGCCACTGACGGAACGGCTCGCCGTCGTCGTCCGGGATCAGCTCCAGGTCGCCGTCGAGTACGTGCTCACCCTTCGCGTGGTCGTACCGGAACCGCAGCGGGTGCCCGGCTTCGTCGGTGCGGAACTCCGACTTGTAGGTGATCACGGTCTCGACCATTCCGACCGGCGCCGGGTCGAGCGGACTCTCGACCCGCCCGATCTTCCCGACGACGCTCTCGACCTCGGGAATCGCTCGAATCGCCCGGTCCTGGATCTGCAGCAGTTCGAGCGCCTCACCGATCGATGCGTGATACATCGTCACCGGCATCAGCAGGAACGCGCCCTCGTCGAGCTTCGGCATGAACTCGGAACCGAGCCCGGGAAAGCTCGCGTCCAGGTCTGCGAACAACCCGACCGGGTTGCCCTTCTCGTCTGTGCCGCGTTCGACGAACCCGAACACCCGCGGCGCCCCGAGCCAGATCGTCACACCGAGCACACAGAGCGCGATCGGGAACATCAGGCACAGCGCCTTGAACCGCAAGCAGAAGCGCAAGATCGGCTCGTAGGCGCGCTGCAGCACCCAGAACACGAGCAGGAATCCTGACAACAGCGCGAGCGTGACCACGACGTTCGCGAAGCGCTCGGACGGTCCGAGTGGCGCCCAGGTGTGTGCCAGGACGAGCCCGACGGCCAGCGCGATGCCGAGATGGAGGCCCGCCCCGATCCGGAACCGGCGTGACGCGCGGCGCGTGCTGCGCAGAATCAAGTGCGCGAGCGGCGGGATCACGACCAGCGCCACGGCGATCGCCGCGAGCAACGCGAAGGTCTTCGTGTAGGCGAGCGGCTTGAACAACTTGCCCTCGGCACCCTCCATCGCGAACACCGGGAGGAAGCTCACGATCGTCGTCAACACCGACGTCAACACCGCCCCACCGACCTCCGACGTCGCGGCGAACACGGCCTCCTTGCGCTCCGCTCGTGTGGTCGCGTCTCGCAGGTGGCGCAACACGTTCTCGGTGATGACCACCCCCATGTCCACCATCGTCCCGATTGCGATCGCGATGCCCGACAGCGCGACGATGTTCGCGTCGACACCGACGTACTTCATCGCGATGAAGCACATCAGCACCGCGAGCGGGAGCAGCCCGGAGATCAGCACGGCCGAGCTCAGGTGCGCGACCATGACGAGGACGACGATGATCGTGACGAGCACTTCGTCCCGCAGCGCGTCGCCGAGGGTTCCGAGGGTCTCGTGGATCAGTTGCGTGCGGTCGTAGAACGGCACGACGGTCACGCGTGACTCCTTGCCGTCGTCGAGAACCTTGCGCGGCAGCCCCGGTGCCAACTCCTCGATCTTGGCCTTGACCCGCTCGATGACCGCGAGCGGGTTGCTGCCGTAGCGCACGACGACGACTCCGCCGACCGCCTCGGTGCCCGCCTTGTCGAGCGCACCTCGGCGCATCGCCGGCCCGGTCGACACGTGGGCGATCTGACGGATCGTGACGGGCACGTTGTCGCTGACCTTGACGACCGTGGCCTCGATGTCCTCGAGGCTTCGCAGGAAGCCGAGCCCACGCACGACGTACTCGGCCCGGTTGACCTCGATCGTGCGCGCGCCGACGTCGACGTTCGACATCCGCACCGCCGCGAACACCTGCTCGAGGGTGACGCCGTGCGCACGCATCGCGTCGGGGTCGACGTCGATCTGGTACTCGCGCACGTAGCCGCCGACGGACGCCACCTCCGCGACGCCTTCGACGCTCGCGAGACCGTAGCGAACGTACCAGTCCTGCGCGGTTCGCAGCTCGTCGAGTCCCCACCCGCCGGTCGGCTTCCCGTCGGGATCGCGACCCTCCAGCGTGTACCAGAACACCTGACCGAGCGACGTGGCGTCGGGCCCCAAAGTCGGCTGCACGCCATCGGGCAGGGTCCCGTCGCGCAGGCTGCCGAGCTTCTCGAGGATTCGCGTCCGCGACCAGTAGAACTCGACGTCGTCGTCGAAGATCACGAAGATCGACGAGAACCCGAGCATCGAGTTGCTGCGGATCGTCTTGACGCCCGGCACGCCGAGCAGCGCCACGGTCAGCGGGTAGGTGACCTGGTCCTCGACGTCCTGCGGCGAGCGACCGGGCCAGCTCGTGAACACGATCTGTTGGTTCTCACCCGTATCGGGGATCGCGTCGACGGGCACCGGGTCGCGCGGCACGCCCTCGATGTCCCATGCGAACGGCGCGACGAGAACGCCCCAGAACGCGAGGAAACCGGCGAGCAACACGACCGGCAGCTTGTTCTCGAGGCAGAACCGCACCAAGCGGTCGATCGCCGAGCCCTCGCGCGCCATCACTTGCCGTCCTCGGACGTCCCGTCAACCGGCTCGAACTCGCGTTGCACTTCGCCACAGCGCAGCATCTCGGCACCGAAGTAGGGATTCAGGATGCGTGCATCGCCCTGCATCCAACTGGCTCCCCTGTCGTCGAACGCCATCGGACAGAACGCCTCGTAGCGCTTGGTGTCCGCCGCGTGCCCGAAAATCCGCTCGAGCGCGAGCACGCTGCGTGGGATCGGATGGAATCGCTCACGGAGTTCCGCGATCGTCGCCACGCGCACACCTGCCTCGGTCTCGGTCCGGAGGATCTGCGATTCCTCGCTCCAGCGCTCGAGCGCGCGACGCGGCAACGTGTCGGCCTCCACCTCCTCGACCCGCGCCCCCAGCTCGGCGATGGACGTGAGGCCACGCTCGAAGTCGTCCTCTCCGAGCGCGACCTGCAGCTCGAGGTACGCGACGTACAGGGGCTCGAGCGCGTTCCGGAAGGCCGCGAACTCCGGGCCGTGGAAGGTCTCACGTTCGGGCCGCACCGACATCATGCTCGGCTTGGCCAGGATCTGCATCGAGCTGTCGACGCGGAACGCGCCGTTCACGACGACGCGCTCGTTCTCCTCGAGCCCGTCGCGGATCACGTACCAATCCCCGGCGCGGGGGCCGAGCACGACCTCCCGACCTTCGTAGGTCGGCTCCGCTTCGTACGGCACCTCGACGTACACGACGCCCCGCGTGCCCGTGACCAGAACGGCGGACGCGGGCACGACGAGCGGCTTCTCCGCCGATCCTTCGGCGAGGTACCCGAGGGATTCCGCGGGGACCAGATCCATGCCGCAGACATCGCAGGTCCCGGGCTCGTCCTTGACGATCTCCGGGTGCATCGGACTGATCCACTTGCCGGCGAGCCGTGGTTCGAGGACGGCACCACCGATTCCGAGACGCGCACTCACGACTGCGCGCACGAACATCCCCGGCTTCAGTTGGCGCGCGCGGTTGTCGACGTTGACGCGCACGCGCACGGTCCGGGTCTTCTCGTCGAGCACCGGGGACACGAACGAAACCCAGCCTTCGAGCACGCGACCCGGAACCCCCTCCGCGGTGATCGCCACCGACTGCCCGTAGCGGATCCAGGGTAGGTCCTGCTCGTACACGTCGAGCAACACCCACACGCGATCGAGATCCGCGATCCGGTAGATCGGCGTCCCCTCCGCGACGTAGTCGCCCTCGTGGAGCGGCTTGTCGATCACGACGCCTTCGGTCGGCGAGCGGATCAGCATGCGGTCCTCGGCGGTGCCGCGTTGGGTGATCGCATCGACCTGGTCCTCGGCCAGACCCCAGAGCAGCAGCTTCTCGCGCGCGGATTCGTAGCCGCGACGGTTGCTGTCGGCGATGAACTCACTGACGTCGTCCGGCGTCCGATCGAATCGCTTCTTCGCTTCGATCAACTCCTGCTGCGCGGTCAACAGATCGGCGCTGTACAGCGAGACGAGGTGGTCGCCTTCCTTCACCGAGATGCCGGTGTAGTCGACGAACAACCGTTCGAGTCGGCCGGCCACGCGCGAGGCGATCGTGCGGACACGGGTCTCGTCGAAGGCCACTTTGCCGACCACGCGGAGCGGCATCGAGACGAAACGGCGTTCCGCGGGAGCCGTTTCGATCCGCGCGAGCGCGACCGCCGACGGCGACAGGGCGATCCGCCGCGGTCCGGGGTCCTTGGCGTTCGGATCGACTGGGACGAGTTCCATCCCACACTTCGGACACGGCACCTTGTCGGGGAGCCGCACTTCGGGGTGCATCGGACAAGTCCAGAGCGTCGGCGTCGCGGCTTCGGATTCCGCGGTGTCGGCCGCCGGCGTGGCATGTCGGTGCGAACCGGAGGCTCGCCCGAGCCAGAATGCGACTCCGACCGCGAGGACGGTGATGACGACGTAGATCGGCGTTCGGGCTTTCATTCGACGGATCCTCCGAGGAGTTCATGGAGCGCCGCAGCGCTCTGCTCGAGATCGCGACAGGCTCGCCAGTAGCTCGTCTCGAGTTCGAGCAGGGCGCGCTCGCTGTCGATCAGATCGAGCAACGAGGACTCACCGGTGCGGTACTCCGACCGGGTCACGTCGAGTGCCTCCCGAGCGCGCGGCAACAACGTGTCGCGGTGCAGCTCGATCTGTCGCGTCGCGTCGTCGACACGGAACGCGAAGTGCTCCGCGTCGGCGCGCAACCTGATCTCGCGGTCGACCAGCACGTGACGGGCAGCAGACATCTCGCGCTCGGCGGCCCGGCTCGCCGCGGCGTACTTCGCGCCGGCGAACGGCAGCTCGAACATGACACGCAGGCCCCAGGGGTCGTCACCGCCCCCCGGCGTCGGTGCGACCGGCGAACCGGTCTCGATGTAGTCGATCCCGACCGTGACATCCGGCCAACGGTCGCGATCCGCGAGGTCGACCGCCTCACGACGCGCGTGCACGCGCTCGCGCAGCGCACGCAACGTCGGATTGCCCTGCTCGAGCCGTTCGCGCAGGCGACCCGTGTCGAACGCGTGAAGGGCGGGGGTGGACGACTCCGGGAACGGGAGCACATCACCACCCGGCCAGCTCATGGCGGCGGCGAGCCGCGCGCTCAGCGCCGGCCGCACGTGCTCGCGCGACGCGAGTTCGTTCTCGATCCGGCCGAACTCGACCTGGAGCCGCAACAGGTCGGCCTGGCCACTCGTCCCCGCGGCGATACGACGTTGGACGACCGGTTCGAGCTGGCGCAACAGCTCGATGACGGCGCGCGTGATCCGGATCGACTGGGAGAGGAACGAATACTCGGCGTGGGCGACGCGGATCTCGCGTTCGACGCGCAGCCGCATCGCGTCGACCTCGTGACCGAGGGCGTCGGCGTTCGCACCGGCGACACGACCGCGCAGGTCGCGCTTGCCGAACCAAGGCAGCTTCTGCGAGATTCCGTAGCGACGTTCCTGCGGCCCGGTGCGTGTCTGCACTTCCTCGATCATCTGCGCGAAGCTGACGACCGGGTCCGGCCAACCCTCGACCTCGTCGATGCGTGCTCGCGCCGCCTGCCAGCGGTCGAACGCGGCGCGCAGCCCCGCGTTGTGGGCCAACCCGAACCGGACGTAGTCGTCCAGCTCGGGTGCATCGGGCAGCTCGGTGCCCGTCGACTCGGGCGCGGGCTCCTGCGGAGTAGCGGAGGTCGTCAGGGACGGCGAAGGAGCGAACGCACGCGGCGCGTCCTGCGACGCACCGGACGCAGGTCCACCCGCGGGGTACTGACAACTGCTCGTCGCGGCGACGACGGCCGCGACGGCGAGACGATTCAACGACAGAGACACGGGATCCTCGAAACTTCGGTCAGAACACGGGGCGTACACACGCCCACGGAGCCGTCCGTCGTCGCATGCCGGAGCGCGAGCGACGACCCGAAGCTTCGGATCAGATCAAGAACACCTCGAACACGAGGTAGCGCGGCGGACCTGTTCTGGCCCTCGCTTCTGGCGCGGGTGCAAATCCGGCGCACGCGCCGATCGGTGACGTGATGCACGGTACGAACTCCGTCGCGAGGTCGATCGCGAAGGTCGGCGTCTCGTCGTGGTCGGCGACGACGGCGACGAGCGACGTCGCCCCATCGCCGCAGTGGCAATCGTCATCGGCCGGCTCGCGATCACCCTGGTCGCTGCAGCAACTCGAGCCGTCATCGCAGCACGAGCACCCGCCCTCGGCCGAATCCTCGGACATCGCGGCGCAGCAGCACTCGAGCGAACCCGACTTCGCGATGCACCAGAGCCGCGACTGGCACGGGAGCGTCACGACCTGCAGCAGCAGGATCAGCAACCCCACCAACAGGCGACTCTGGACCAAGCGATGCATCGATGGCGGCGCGGTTTCGGCCGACCGCGCACTCTACGGTCCCGCTATCGGCACGGCAAGAGCTCGGACTCGAGCCCACGCCGAGCTCAGTGCGGGCCGGTCTCGTAGTGCTGGTTCAGCACGTGGGCGACACAGGCCGTGAGCCGCTTGCCGGTCGGCAGGTGCAGGAACTCGTTCGGTCCGTGGGCATTCGACTTGGGACCGAGCACGCCCGTGATCATGAACTGGGCCTTCGGGAACTTCTCGCCGAGCATCCCCATGAACGGGATCGTGCCGCCCTCGCCCATGTAGACCGCCGGCTTGCGGAAGTAGGTCTGGGAAGCCGCCTCGATCGCGTCGCCGAGCCAGGGCGCGAGTTCCGGCGCGTTCCAACCGGCCGCACCCCACTCACCGTCGAACTCGACGTGTGCACCGTACGGCGGATCCTCGAGACAGATCCGCTCGAGCTCCTTGGTCGCGCGCTCGGGGTCACAGGTCGGAGGCAGGCGCAGCGAGAGCTTGAGCTCGGTCATCGGGCGCAGCACGTTGCCCGCGTCCTTGAGCGCGGGCAGTCCGCCGGCTCCGGTGATCGCGAGGAACGGACGCCAGGTCCGGTTGAGCACGACCTGGGTCAGGTCGGTGGTCATCGGCGCGGGCTTCTCGGTCCACGGGAACCGCTCGTACATGTCCTTGCCCAGGACCTGTGCACAGACCGCGGCCTGGTCGATTCGCTGCTGCGGGATGTCGACGTGGAACGCGCTCGGCAGGATCTCGCCGGTCTTCTCGTCCTCGAGTCGGCTCAGGATCTGCCGCGCGATCCGGAACGTAGACGGCACGATGCCACTCGCATCACCGCTGTGGACGCCTTCGTCGAGGATCTTCACGGTCAACGTGCCGGCCGCCATGCCACGCAACGACGTCGTGCACCAGAGCTGGTCGTAGTTGCCGCAGCCGGAGTCGAGGCAGACGACGAGGCTCGGGCTACCGATGCGGTCCTTGAGGTGGTCGATGTAGTACGGGAGGTCGTAGCTGCCGCTCTCCTCGCATCCTTCGATCAGCACGACGCAGCGCGCGTGCTTGCCGCCGAAGTCGCGCACGGCCTTGATCGCGGTCAGCGAGGCGAACGCGGCATAGCCGTCGTCGGCGCCACCGCGGCCGTACAGCTTGTCCCCTTCGAGCACCGGCTTCCACGGACCGAGGTGATCGAACCACCCGGTCATCTCCGGCTGCTTGTCGAGGTGACCGTAGAGCAGGACACAGTCGTCGCTGCGATCTCCCGGGATCTCCATGTAGATCGTCGGGGTGCGTCCCTCGAGCTTCACGACCTCGACGGTCAGGCCTTCGATCTTCTGCTCCCTGCACCAGCCCTCGATGAGCCGGACCGCCTTGTCCATGTGGCCGAGCTTCTCCCAGTCGGGCTCGAACGCCGGCGACTTGTTCGGGATCTTGATGTATTCGGTGATCGTTGGCGTGATGGATTCGTCCCAGACGTCGTCGACGAAACTCGTGATCTTGGCGGTGTCCATACCCACAACGTAGCCCCGGCCCCAACCCCAGGCCAGGGCCGCATCGCGCTCAGCTCGCGAGGATCGCGCAGGGCAGGCTGTCCGCCGGCGCGTCGATCGCGGCGCGCAACGCCGCGGTACCGAACCGGTCGCAATCGATCCGCGTGCCGATCCGCAACGCCCGGCGCAGGTCCTCGTCGTCGGTCTCGTCCGGATCGACGCCGACGACCGCACAGTCCCGACCGCCGGCCGCGAGCCCGGCTTCGATCGGCGCCGCCAGACGGGCGGGCGAGACGGACACGAACGCGGTGTCGCGCGGCAGTTCGTGCGCGAGTTCGAGTCCGACCGTCGCGATGCCCGCCGCGTAGTCGTCTGTCTCGAGTCCGGGCATGATCGCGTAGCCGAGTTCGCGCCGGGTTCGTTCGGCGACCTCGTTCGGTGCCGTACCGTCGGTGATCAGTACGAACTCGTGTCCGAGCCGACCGAACAGCGCGGCGTCGCGTTCCGAGTCGGTCACCGCGACGCACGGAATTCGCTGCGCACGGGCCGCCGTCGCGGCGGCGAGCGCGGGCCGCAACTCGTCGGAGACCACGATCCCCTTGAGCGCGCCGAAGTGTCTCGACAGCTCGAGCATCGCGCCACGGAACCAGATCCCGCCCGGTCCCTGCAGACACTCGGCCTTGATGCGAAGGTCCGCCGGGATCGACACACCGGGGAGGTACAGGCCACCCACCAGCGGCGTCGCCACGAGGTGGCCGCGCAGCTTGTGCAGCGAGGACTCGATCCGATGGGTCACGCGGACCATGCAACCCCTCGCTCGCGCTCCGGTCAACCGCGTGCGTCACAGGCCGTCAGACCGACGACCGCGCCGGCTCCGCCAGCTCGCAGCACGCGGGCGCATTCGCGCATCGTGCTGCCCGAGGTGAAGACGTCGTCGACCAGCAGCACCGGCCGACCCCGCACGGCTCCGGCGCGTCGCAGTCGGAACGCCCCCGCGACGTTCGCGTCCCGCGAGGTCACTCGGACGTCGCCCTGCGGCAGCGTCGCGCGGGTCCGCGCGACGACGCGTGACGCACAGCGGAGACCGAGCCACC
>JAGQQZ010000018.1 GCA_020425915.1 Planctomycetota bacterium
CCCCACACCCCTCACCCTCCCCCACGCACAACAACCGCACTCCGCCCGCCATCAACCCAAACCCACCACACACCATTCTCCGAATGCCACACACCTCCCCATCGCTATGCTCCACCAGCCGGAATGCTGCAGTCCTCATCCCGCAAACAACTCCGCGCTCGCCAGAAGCTCGGCAAGTATCGCATCGTCAAACGCATCGCCGACGGCGGTTTCGCCCGCGTCTACAAGGCCAAGGACACGATCGAAGGCGTCGACGTCGCCCTCAAGATCCCCCACGCGGACTTGATGACCAAGAACGCGATGCAGTGGTTCCGCCAGGAAGCGCGCGTCCACGCAAGCCTCGACCACCCGAACATTCTGCCGGTCAAGAACGCGGAGATCATCGACGGGCTGTTCGTCATCGCGTATCCGCTCGGCAAGAAGTCCCTCGCCGACCGACTGCGCAGCCGCATCTCCACCGACCGACTCTTCGACTTCGCGCTGCAGATGCTCGAAGCCGTCGCGTACGCCCACGCACACGGCGTCGTCCACTGCGATCTCAAGCCGGAGAACTTCATCCTGTTCGAGGGAGATCGCCTCCGACTCGCCGACTTCGGCGTCGCGCGCGTCGCCCGACGCACCGTCCCCGGCTCCGGCTCCGGCACGATCGGCTTCATCGCGCCCGAACAAGCGATGGGCAAGACGTCGCCGCGCGCGGACGTCTTCTCGCTCGGCGTCATCCTCTGGCTCATGCTGACCGGCGAACTGCCGGAGTGGCCGTTCGAATGGCCGCCGAAGGGCTACGAGCGTATCCGCGGCAAGCTCCACCCGGACTTCGTAGCCATGCTGCGGCGATCGATGGAGGTCGACCCGAAGAAGCGCTTCGCCGACGCCAAGCAGATGCTGACGACGTTCAAGAAGCTCATGCCTCGCGTGCGTCGGCAACTCCTCCAGAAGCGTCGCAACCGCATCCGCACGAACTCGAACACGGCGACGCTGCGCGACTGGAAGCAGATCCGCTTCCGACAGTTCGAGCGCGCGTTCGGCAAGACGCTCGATCTCGACCACGTCTGCGGTCACTGCGAGGGCCCGGTCTCCGAGTCGATGATGTTCTGCCCGTGGTGCTCGCACGAACTCGCGTTCGACGGCGACGACTCCACGTTTCCCGACGCGTGCCCACGCTGTCAGCGCGGGCGCAAGCTCGACTGGAAGTACTGCGCGTGGTGCTACGGCAAGTCGTTCGACGAAGTCAGCGACCGCACCTACACCGACAAGCGCTACGAGTCCGAGTGCCCCAAGTGCGAACACCCGCTGATGCCGTTCATGCGGTACTGCCCGGGTTGCCGACACAAGCTGCACAAGAAGTGGTTGATCACCGGCTCGCGTTCGCACTGCGGATCGTGCGGACAGGGCGTCGTCAGAGAGTTCTGGGACGACTGCCCGTGGTGCGGAACCCAACTGACGCGGGAGTGACGATGCAGGACCAGGTCGCCCAGCTCTATCTCGGCTCGAACACGCTCGAACCACTGTGTTCGCCGCTCGGCCGAGGCGAGGTCGCCGTGTTCTCTCAACCCTGCCCGACGATCGAGAATCGCGAGAACGAGGACTCGGCCGCCGTGATCGTGATCTCGCCGACGACCTGGGTCCTCGCCGTCGCGGACGGCGTCGGTGGCATCCCCGGTGGACGCCAGGCATCGGCCCGCGCACTCGAGGTGTTCGCGCGACGCGTGCAACGCATCGAGGAAACGACCTCACTGCTACGCGAAGCGATCCTCGACGGATTCGACGAAGCCAATCGTGCCGTGCTCGCGCTGGGAACCGGCGGCTGCACCACCCTCGCCGTCGCGGCGATCGAACGCGATCGGATCCGCTGCTACCACGTCGGTGATTCCGCGGTCCTCGTCGTCGGCCAACGCGGTCGGCTCAAGCACCTGACGGTCGCGCACTCCCCCGTCGGCTACGCGATCGAGTCCGGAATGCTCGACGAAGCCGACGCGATGAACCACGCCGACCGGCACCTCGTGTCGAACGTCCTCGGCAGCGACCAGATGAAGATCGAGATCGGCCCCAAGATCACGCTCGCCGCGCGGGACACCGTCGCAATCGCCAGCGACGGTGTGCTCGACAACATCTCGATCGACCAGTTCTCGACACTGGTCCGCAACGGCCCGATCGCCAAGGCGGCGCGCGAACTCGCCAAGACGACACTCGATCGGATGCGACAGACCGAGGAACCGAACAAGCCCGACGACACGACCTTCGTGATCTACCGACCGCAACGCTCGGGCCGCGGCACCAAGCAAGGAGAGCGATCCGCATGAGATTCCTGGCACTGCTGATGACCGTCGCGCTGGCCGGATGCTCGGCCGTGGCGTGGAACGCCGGCGCCGAGAAGTCGATCCCGTCGACCGCTACGCGCGCCTACTTCGACTCGGCCGAACCGTCGATGGCGCACGAACTCGCCAGCGGTTTCGCAGGTCCCGTCGAGACAGCGGTCCTCACTCCCGCGACGCCGCCCGCGGAGACACGAAGACTGATGGTCTACTCCGCCCAGGTCGCCGTTTCGGTGGCACGACCCGAGGAGGCGTTCGAAGCGCTCGAGGCCGAGACCGAGCGCCTCGGCGGCTACCTCCTCAGCCGCCGCGGTTCGACGATCGTCGTCCGGGTCCCCGCCGCCCAGTTCCGTTCGTTCGTCGAGTTCGTGAAGGCGCGCGGCCGGGTCGTCGACGAGTCGATGCAGGCCGTCGACGTGACCGACCAGTACCGCGACCTGACGATCCGCCTCGACAACGCGAAGAAGGCGCGCGAACGCCTGATCTCCCTGCTCGATCGCGCCGAGAAGGTCGAGGACATCCTCGAGATCGAGAAGGAACTGACACGCCTGACGACCGAGATCGAATCGATGACCGCGCAGCGCAAGGCTCTCGACGAGCGCATCGCGTTCTCGGAAATCTCGATCTCCGTGGGCGGCGTCCGACCGCGGACGCAGCAAGCACGTCGTTTCAGCGAGTTCGGCTGGATCAACGCGATCGGCGTCGAGGAGGTCATGCAATGGTGAGGCTCCCACTCGTCGTCCTCGTGCTCGGACTCGCATCGTGCACGACGTCGGGTCCGCTCGCGGAACCCCCGGCCGGCTTCCTCGTACTCGAACGGGACGAGGCCGGATATCGCGCGACGACCGCCGACGGCGCCCGCCTGTTCATCCGTAGCTTCCCGGATCCGAACGACGGCGAACTCGCGTTCTGGGCTGACGCGCTCGAGCACGATTTCACCCGCAATCGAGGCTACGAGCTCGTCGCGCGAGAAGCGGTCCACGACTCCGACGGCGAGGTCGGCGACTCGCAGCACTACCGCACGGTCCACGACGGGACGCCACACGACTACCTGGTGGTGATCTTCGATCGCGGCTCGACGATCCGCATACTCGAATTCACCGCCGACCACGAGACGTTCGAGACCCACGTCGCCGCGGTGCGCGCTGCGCTGCCCAAGCTGCGGTGAACCTCCGCACGTCGACGCTCGCATTGCTCGCGGCGAACGCGATCCCGCTCGTCGGCGTCGCGCTCCTCGACTGGAGCGCGTTCTCGGTGCTCGCGCTCTACTGGTTGGAGACCGCGATCATCGGCGTCTTCACGCTGCTGAAGATCGCGACGTGCCGCGCCAACGCGATCCAGAAGCTGTTCCTGATGCCGTTCTTCTGCGTGCACTTCGGCGGCTTCATGGTCGTCCACGGCGTGTTCGTGACGCTGATCGGGACGTCCGGGTTCGGCAGTCCGTTCGCCGCGGTCGGAACCCTGGTCCGGACCGTCGTGTTCGACGCGCCCGGTGGTCTGCTCGGCGCCGGCGCCCTCGTCGTGAGCCACGGCGTCTCGTTCGTCACGAACTTCCTCGGGCGAGAACGCGAACACGCCGACCCGCGCGCCACGATGATGGCGGTCTACCCGCGCGTCGTCGTCATGCACGTCGCGGTCATGTTCGGCGCCGCGGCCACCTTCATGCTCGGCCAGCCCGAAGTCGCGATCGCGCTGCTCGTCGTTCTGAAGACCGTTCTCGATCTCGCGGCCCACCGTCGAGAGCACGCGTCGTCGACGTCGACGACGCGCCCGTAGTCGCCCGACCTCAGCGCCCGGTCGGCGGTTCCCAATCGAACCGCGTCGGGTCGTACGGCACCTTCTGCTGCGGGAACTTCGCGCACAGGGTCTCGGCGCGGACGATCAACGTGTCGCGGCCGCTCGCCAGATCGTCGGGTTCGAACTCCACCAGCTCGTGAGGCTCGATCCCGATGCCTTCGATGCCGCGCCCGCCCTGGTAGCGCGCCTTGTTGGATTGCACCGCGAAGTAGAGGCTGAACTTCCCCGACGGCAACGCGAGGGTCTCCTTGGACGCCGACATCCCGGCGGTCGGGCTCTCGCCGATCATGTAGGCGCGGCCATCTTCCTTGAACATGCCGCTCGCGGTCTCTCCGGCGCTGCGCACCGTCGCGTCGACGATGACCACGACGGGCCCGCCGTACGGCTGCGGCCCAGAACTCGGAATCGACTTGGCGAACTGCATCGTCTTCCCCGCCGGTACGAACCTACCGAGCAACGCATCGTGATCGAAACCTCCGCCGGAGTTGCCGCGAAAGTCCAGGATCATCGCCGGGACGTCAGCGAGCCCGGCGAGCGCCCGATCGAATTCCTCGGGCAACGACGACTTGCAACGTCGGACGTGAACGTAGCCGAACCCACTCGCGAGCCGCCCGAACTGGATGTTCTCCGCTGCCGTCAGCCCATCGGGCCGGAACGCAGGACCATCCGGAACGGTGCTCGCCTTGTCGTAGGTGATCGTGCGCTTCGACTTCTTGCCGTTCGTCGAGCGCAGTTCGAGCTTCATCCGCGTGCCGGCGGGTCGAGCGAGCCCCTGGTGCATGGCGAAGAACCGTGCCTGGTGCTCGGTCGAGAACGACTGGAACTCGCGCAGGGCGTCGACGCGACCGTCGAGCCACTTGTCGGCCTTGACGCCGTCCACCGTGAGGATCTCCATGCCGTCCTCGACGCCGCTCGACGCGGCCGTGGCGAAACTGTTCTTGACGAACACCTTCTTCCCGATCCGGCACCAGAACATCCCCGGCC
Organism: Planctomycetota bacterium; assembly: GCA_020425915.1. Lineage (GTDB taxonomy): Bacteria > Planctomycetota > UBA1135 > UBA1135 > UBA2386 > JAGQQZ01. The sequence continues at coordinate 5,094 of JAGQQZ010000018.1, forward strand.
CGGTCGTGTCGCGCTCCCCCGGCCACTCGAGCTCGGCCTTCTCGTCGGACGGGATCACGCGCGCGTGTCCGTCGCGCAAGTGCGCGAGGAGCCTGACGAGCACTTCGAAGTGATCCTGCAGGGACTTGGCACGCTTCGCACGCTTCGTGACGTCACTCGTGACCCGCCGCCAGTCGATCCCCTTGGTGCGGAAGAAATGCCCACACTTGGATTCGAGCTCGCGTAGCGCGAACTCGACGTCCTCCCGACATTCGTTCTGCGCGACGACCGCCTCGGAGCCGATCAAGAACGGCAGGATCGCGAGCGCCCATCGGGCCCGAAAGCGTTTCGTGGCACGTTCCGACATTCCGGAAAGCTAGTCTACCGATCGTGTCCGCGACTTCCGAGACCGTGCCGACGACCCCGATCCGCATCGCGCTCGGGCTCGTCTACTTCCACTTCGGGTTCCTCAAGCTGTTCCCCGACCTCAGCGGCGCCGAGCTGCTCGCCGGACAGACGATCCTGCGGCTCGGGCTCGGCGTCGACGCGAATCTCGCGGTTCGCGGCCTCGGTGTCTTCGAATGCGTGATCGGCGCCCTGTTCCTGTTCGGGTGGTTCCGACGAACAGCGCTCGGCCTGTTCTTCGTGCACATGGCCGGCACCTTCGTGCCGCTGTTCGCGCTGCCGGGGCTCGTGTTCAAGTTCGCGCCGTTCGCGCCGAGTCTGGAAGGACAGTACATCTTCAAGAACATCGTGTTCGTCGCGGCCGGATGGGTCGTGCTGCGCGCCGAGCTCGCACGGCGCCGCCTCGTGACGCACGCCTCACGACCGGAGCAATCATGAATCGAATCCTCTCCACCGCTGCCGGTCTCGCGGCCATCGTGACGATCTCGGTCGGCGTCGCGCGCTCCTACGAGGCGTATCGTGGCACCGAGCACAGCCGCGTCCCCCGACCGGGCAAGGCGCACGAAACGGCATCGCCGACGACCGCGCGCACACCGACGCCGCAGGATCCAAAGCCAGCGAATCGGACAGCAGCGGCCGACGGACTCGAGCTCTACCCGGCGATCGAAAAGGGGATGCGCACGCCGTTCGACCTCTGGCGTTACTACGGTCGCGGACGCAGCTCGTTCGCCTCGCCGGTGCTGCCGATGCGATTCGAGCAGTGGCGCACGCTGCACGCCGAACAGAAGCCGAAGCTCATGGCCGACGTCCGCGCGTACATGGCCAGTCGATTCGACTTCGACGGCAAGGCGCTCGGCGACGCGACCACGTCCGGCGGCAAGCCGATCATTCG
>JAGQQZ010000261.1 GCA_020425915.1 Planctomycetota bacterium
CGCGCCGGGACTGAGCGCGTTCGTCGCGAAACGCAACAAGCCCTTCAAGAGCTCCTAGCGGCTACGGCAGTAGCGGCAGGAGACCCGAAACTACTGCCATGTCGATTCACTCCAGTCTCCGCATGTCCGGCAAGATGTCCGGATCCCGCAGCGTGTGGACGCGCGCCGAGCGCATCGCCGTGCTCAAGCGCGAAGGTCGCTGGACCGAGGCCGAGTCGGTCCTCGGCCTGCCGAAGGTTCGCACCGTCTTCAAGGTCAAGACCAAGAAGCAGCTCAAGGCCGAGGCAGCCGCGGCCGCGCAGGCGGACGCCGACGAGAAGTCCAAGGGCTGACCGGAACCGTCATGTTCGCGGACCGTTTGCGCCGGATCCAACCGAGCGGAATCCGGCGTATGTTCGAGTTGATCGCGTCGATGGACGACCCGATCAACTTCTCGATCGGTCAGGCTCACTTCGACGCGCCCGAACCGCTCGTCGAAGCGGCGTGCAAGGCGATCCGCGACGGTGCCAACCGCTACACGGTCACGCAGGGCATCCCGGAACTGAACGAGCGCATCCTCGATTCGCTCGAACGCCGTTCGGGCTTCCGACCGCCCGAGTGCTTCGTCACTTCGGGAGTGTCAGGCGGGATCATGCTGTCGTTCCTCGTCCTCCTGAACCCGGGGGACGAGATCCTGCTGCCGGATCCGAACTTCATCATGTACCGCCACCTCGCCAACCTGTGCGAGGCGGAGATCAAGTACTACGACCTCTACCCGAACTGGCGGATCGACCCCGACGAGGTCGCCTCGCTCGTGACCGAGAAGACGAAGGTCATCTTCCTCAACTCGCCGAGCAATCCGACCGGTGGTGTCATGGATCTCGCGGCGATCGAAGCCGTGGTGCGAGCCGCGGAACGCGTCGGGGCATGGGTGATCAGCGACGAGATCTACGACGCGTTCGTCTACGACGGCAACTTCGCGTCGCCGATCGGGATGTACGACCGCGTCCTGCAGCTCGGTGGGTTCAGCAAGACCTACGGCGTGCCCGGCTGGCGCATGGGCTACGCGACCGGTCCTGCGGACCTGCTCGACAAGATGCGGATGCTGCAGCAGTTCAGCTTCGTGTGTGCGCCGGCGCCGTTCCAGTACGCGATCGCCGAGGCGGCGTTCGACCTCGACATGTCGGATTGGATCGACGCGTACCGCGAGAAGCGTGATCGGCTCGTCGCCGAACTCCATCCGTCGTACGAACTCGTCCCGCCAGGGGGGTCGTTCTACGCGTTTCCGAAGTTCCCGGGCCAGTCGACCGAGGCGACGTTCCAGCAGGCGGCGATCGAGTCCAAGTTGCTCGTCGTGCCCGGCAGCGCGTTCTCTCGCCGCGACACCCACTTCCGGCTGTCGTTCGCCGCGCCCGACTCGGAGATCGAGCGCGGACTCGGCGTGCTCAACGAGCTCGCCGAGCGCTTCGCGTAGGCGGCGATCCACGTGGCCGCCCGCGCGCCGCTGATCGAGATCTTCGATTCCGTGCAGGGCGAAGGTCGTTTCGTCGGCCAGCCGATGGTCTTCGTGCGCACCGCGACGTGCCCGATCCGTTGCGCCTACTGCGACACGCCTCACAGCTACGAGGCGCCGCCGGCGTTCGAGGTCCGGGCCCGCGGTCGCGTGCTGGCGGAGCCCAATCCGACGTCGGCCGAGCGCGCGGTCGAACTGGTCGGTCAGGTGGTGGATCGAGCCAGTTGGACCGCGTCACTGACCGGCGGAGAGCCGCTCGTGTTCCCCGCGTTCGTCGCCGAGTTCGCGCGCGCGGCGCGAAGGCAAGGGTCACGCGTTCACTTGGAGACCGCCGCCCTCGACCCGCACGCGATGCGCGAAGTCGTGGACGTCGTGGATCACGTCAGCGCGGACTGGAAGCTGCCGGGAACGCTGGCGGACCGCGGCGACTGGCGAGCGCAGCACCTGGGTTGCGTCGAGGTCGCGGCGCTCGCCGGACGGTCGATCGACGTGAAGGCCGTCTTGACGAACGACGTGACGGACGCCGCGTTCGATGACATGCTCGTCCGGCTCGGACCGTTCGTACGCGCGATCGTGCTCGTCCTGCAACCGGTCACTCCGTTCGGAGCCGTGCAAGAGAGGTGTTCGAGCGACCAGGTGCTGCGTCGACTCGACGCGGCCATCGCCGCGGGTTTCGATGCCCGGGTGGTGCCGCAGACGCACCGTGTGCTCGGCGTCGACTGACGTGATCAGGGGAACACCGCGGGCGCGGCGTTGCTCAGCGTCAACTCGGCGTCGAGGACCACCGACTGAGTGACGACGAAGAACCCGCTCGGCAGACCGGGCAGCGGGATCGAGGCGTTCGCCTGGCGCGCGGCCAGCACGCCGGTCTGCACGACGAGATGTCCGAAGGGATCGACCCACAGGTCGCCGAACGGCGTCGGTAGGCCGGGAACCGGGAAGCTGAGGATCGTGCCGAACGCGGCGCCGGTGCGCCCCTGCAGTTCGACGTCGAGCGTCGAACCCGAGGCTCGCGCCCGCTGCGTGACGATTTCGGCGAACGTCGCGGACGGCGGTCCCGAGATCGAGGCGGCGCCGTTCGCGGGTGTCAGCGTCGTCGTAGGGTCGACCGCGATCGATCCGGATGTCGTGACGTCGATGCAGGACTGCGGGCCGCCGGAGAGGTTGCGGGCCTCGATCGACGAGCGCGCGATCCGCAGGCTGCTCGTCGTCAACAGCACGGGAGAGGACAGCGTGAACGGTGGGAACCCACTGGTGATCGTCGCGCCGTCGATCGTCACGTCGGCGCCGTCGTCGATAACGACCGGTCCGAACAGGTCGCCTTCGAGCAC
>JAGQQZ010000262.1 GCA_020425915.1 Planctomycetota bacterium
CGAATCGTCGATCGACTTCATCCGCGCGCGGATCAAGGCTGATGTCGAGGCCGGGAAGAACGGCGGACGCGTCCACACGCGATTCCCGCCCGAACCCAACGGCTACCTGCACATCGGTCATGCCAAGTCGATCTGCCTGAACTTCGGGATCGCCGAGGAATTCGGCGGCCAGTGCAACCTGCGTTTCGACGACACCAACCCCGCGCAGGAGGACGTCGAGTACGTCGACTCCATCCAGGCCGACGTCCGGTGGCTCGGTTTCGACTGGGAGGACCGTCTGTTCTACGCGTCCGACTATCTGGAGACGCTGTACGACATGGCCGTGCAGCTGATCCGCGACGGCAAGGCCTACGTGTGCAGCCTGAGTGCCGAGCAGACCCGCGAGTACCGCGGCACGTTGCGCGAACCCGGCAAGGACAGTCCGCACCGAGATCGATCCGTGGACGAGAACCTCGACTTGTTCGAGCGCATGCGCGCCGGCGAGTTCCCGGACGGTGCCCACACGTTGCGAGCGAAGATCGACATGGCTTCGCCGAACCTCAACATGCGCGATCCGACGATGTATCGGATCCGCCGCGTGCACCACCACCGCACCGGCGACAAGTGGTGCATCTACCCGATGTACGACTGGGCACACGGCGTCAGCGACGCGCTCGAGGGGATCACCCACTCGCTGTGCACACTCGAGTTCGAGCATCACCGACCGCTCTACGACTGGTTCCTCGAGCAGTTCGACATCCACCATCCCCAGCAGATCGAATTCGCTCGGCTCAACCTCACGCACACGGTGATGAGCAAGCGCAAGTTGCTGCGACTCGTCGAGGACGGACACGTCAGCGGCTGGGACGACCCGCGGATGCCGACCTTGAGCGGGATGCGGCGCAGGGGGTTCACGCCGCAGGCGATCCGTTCGTTCTGTGACCACATCGGGATCTCGAAGTTCAACGCGATCCACGAGCTCGCCCTGCTGGAGTTCAAGTTGCGCGAGGACCTCAACAAGCGCGCCGAGCGGCGAATGGCCGTCCTGGACCCGATCCGCGTCGTCATCGAGAACTACCCGGAAGACCGAGTCGAGCACCTACCGGCCGTCAACAACCCTGAAGACCCCGCGGCCGGAACGCGTGAGGTACCGTTCTCGCGCGTTCTCTACATCGAGCGCGAGGACTTCCTCGAGGACCCGCCGAAGAAGTTCTTCCGACTCGCGCCGGGCCGCGAGGTCCGGCTGCGCTACGCGTACTACGTCACCTGTGACACCGTCGTGAAGGACGACGACGGCAACGTCGTCGAGATTCGCTGCACGTACGACCCCGCGACGAAGGGCGGCGACTCGCCCGACGGCCGCAAGGTCAAGGGGACGCTCCATTGGGTGTCCGCCGCGCATGCCGTCGACGCCGAGGTCCGCGCGTTCGAGACGCTGTTCCGATCGCAGAACCCCGAGGAAGCCGGCGACTTCATCGCCGATCTGAATCCCGACTCCCAGCGCACGCAGCTCGGCTGCAAACTCGAGCCGAGCCTGGCCGTGTTCGACCCGGGTGTGCCGATCCAATTCGAACGGCTCGGGTACTTCTGCGTCGACTCGAAGGACTCGCGGCCGGACGCGCTCGTGTTCAACCGAACCGTCGGGCTGCGCGACTCCTGGGCGAAGGAACAGAAGAAGGGCTGATCGGCTCGGGCCGGATCGGGTTCAGAACCCGCCGCCGGTCCGGAATCCCCCGCCGCCACCGCCGAAGCCCCCACCCGTACGGAACCCTCCGCCGCCGAATCCACCGAACCCGCCGCCGCGGGAGTTCGAGGAGGAACCGAGGGAACCGACGATGTTGCCGAGCACCTGGATGGCGGCGCTCGCTCCGTCGGACGTGTGCCGTCGCCGGAATCGCTGTCGCCGCTTGACCCGGCCCCATGCGTCACCGAGTACGAGCGCTCCGGACAGGATGTCCGCGGCGATCGCGCCGAAGTCGAAGCGCGAGTCGAACCGGGATTCGTCGGAATCGAAATCGCGCTTGCGGAACCGACGGCGAATCTCGCGCAGGTCCGCAACCGCTTCGGCGGCGCGCTCGTGGTTCGCCTCGAGGTCGCGCACTCGGACGCCGACGGCCTCGAGATCCTCGCGAACGCGCTCGAGCTC
>JAGQQZ010000263.1 GCA_020425915.1 Planctomycetota bacterium
GGCTCGATGGGCCGCGAGCAGAAGGAGATCGTCCGCATCGAGGCGTTCTGGATCGATACCTGGCTGCGCAGCCAATACAAGAACCTGGAAGTTGCCTACATCGTCCACGATGCGGCGGCGCACATCGTGGACCAACACACGTTCTTCCATCTGCGCGAGTCGGGTGGAACGAAGATCTCGTCGGCCTACGAGTTGTGCATGCAGGTCATCGACGAGAAGTTTCCGCCCCACGAGTGGAACGTGTACCCGTTCCACTTCTCGGACGGTGACAACTGGTCGTCGCGCGACACCGAGCGCTGCGTCGAGCTCCTGAAGGGTTCGATCTTGCCGGCGTCGAATCAGTTCTCGTACGGTCAGGTCAAGAGCGCGTACGGCTCCGGCCAGTTCAAGAAGGACCTCGACCGCTTCTTCGGCGACGAGGAAAGGCTCGTGACCTCGGACATCCTCGATCGCGACGGCATCCTGCCATCGATCAAGACCTTCCTCGGGACCGGACGCTGATGGGCAACCTGACCCCCGAACTGGCGCTGATCCGGGACGAGACCCGCGAACTCGCCGCGAACTACGGACTCGACTTCTACGAGGTGATCTTCGAGCTGGTCGACCACGACGAGCTCAACATGATCGCCTCGTACGGCGGCTTCCCGACCCGGTACCCGCACTGGCGGTTCGGGATGGAGTACGAGCAGCTCTCGAAGAGCTACACGTACGGGTTGTCGAAGATCTACGAGCTCGTGATCAACAACGACCCGTGCTACGCGTACCTGATGCGCAGCAACTCGTTGACCGATCAGAAGCTCGTCATGGCGCACGTCTACGGCCACTGCGACTTCTTCAAGAACAACAGTTGGTTCGCCCAGACCTCGCGCAAGATGATGGACGAGATGGCGAATCACGGGGCGCGGATTCGTCGCTACATGGACAAGTACGGCGTCAGCGTCGTCGAGGACTTCATCGATCGGATCCAGTCGCTCGACAACCTGATCGACGTCTACTCGCTGTTCATCCGACGCAGCACCGGCGCGGTGGCCCCCGAAACGGGTTCGGGCGACGAGGGCAAGGTCCACAAGTTGGCGGCCAAGGACTACATGGACCGCTACATCAACCCGCCTGAGTTCCTCGAGCGTCAGCGCGCGCAGGCGGCGGACGAGGCGATGCGACGGACGCGGTTCCCGGCCCGACCGCAGCGCGACGTGTTGAAGTTCCTCATGGACCACGCGCCGCTGGAATCGTGGCAGCAAGAGGTCATCGCGATCCTGCGCGACGAAGCCTACTACTTCGCGCCGCAGGGCATGACCAAGATCATGAACGAGGGCTGGGCCGTGTACTGGCACTCGACCATGATGTGCAACCACCTCCTCGACGCGTCAGAGGTCGTGCACTACTGCGATGCCCACTCCGGAACGCTGGCGACGCAGCCCGGTCAGATCAACCCGTACAAGCTCGGAGTCGAGCTGTTCCGACACATCGAGCACCGCTGGGACGTCGGCAAGTTCGGCCCCGAGTACCGCAAGTGCGAGGACGCCGAGCAGCGGCGCGCCTGGCACATCCCGACCAACGAGGGGCGCGACAAGATCTTCCAGGTCCGCAAGATCCACAACGACATCTCGTTCATCGACGAGTTCGTCGACGAGGAGTTCGCCGAGCGGCAGAAGATGTTCGTCTACGGCGTCAATCAGTCGACCGGGCAGCTCGAGATCATGGATCGCGACTACACCAAGGTGAAGAAGCAGCTGCTCAACGCGATGACCAACTTCGGAAATCCGATCATCGAGGTCGTCGACGCGAACTTCCAGAACCGCGGCGAGTTGTACCTCTACCACGATTGGACCGGGGTCGATCTGCAGTTCGACAACGCGACGAAGACGCTCCAGTACCTGTTTGCGCTCTGGAAGCGACCGGTGCACATCGAGACGCGCGACGAAGGCAAGCCGCAGCTCCTGTCGTTCGACGGCAAGGAGCCTTCGATTCGTGAGATCGGTGCGAGCAAGAGTGATACGCAGGTGGTCGGAGTCGGGGAGGTAGACGACTGATCCCGTTCCAGGACGATCAGGGCCCGAGGCGGTTGCCACCGCTGACGATCGCGCTGATCGCCTGGTGGATCGGCGGGCACGTCTGGCTGTGGCGCGCGACGGAATCGGTCGTGGGCGACGTCCACGCGCACGTCGCGTTGATCACCGGGCAGACGCGGCGCGCGCTCGAGCAGTTCGTGACCGCGCCATCGGCGGTGGGGTTCGAACAAGGCGTCCTGCCGTCGCTCTGCTATTCCGGATTCCACAGCGGCGTCGTCGCCGTGCTGTTCAACGTGGTGTTCCTCTGGGTGTTCGGTGGGAGGCTCGAGAGTCGGGCAGGAACGCTACGATTCGGCCTGTTCGCGGTGATCGCCGTGCTGGCCGGTGCCGTCGGTCACATGTTCGGTGAGGACCCGTCGAGGCTTCGATTCGCGGTCGGTGGGGGCGCTCTGACCGCGGCGGCGATCGTCGCCTACCTCGTGCTGCATCCGCGCAGTCGGATGAAGCTCGTCGTGCCCGTCGTCGTCGTGCCGATCGTCACCGCGGCACCCGCGATCGTGATCACGATGGCGTGGCTCGCGGCACAGTACGAGCCGGTGCGACGATTCCTGACGATCGGTGAGGCTGCGCCGTTGCACTACCTAGGGCTCGCCGCGGGCGGCGTGGCCGGACTGCTGGCGTGCCCGTTGCTGATGATGCAGCGTGCGCGCAAGCCCGAACCGAAGCCGGGCCAGAAGCCGCGCCGCAAGCCCGCCTGAGCGAGGCTCAGTCCCGCGCCGACGGGTCGTCGATCACACCGGCCTCGGCCCGCGCGGCGGCGCGGAACTTCGCGCGCTGCGAGAACGATGCCTTGACGTCCGGTCGACCCATGTTCGACACGGCGCAGTTCGCGCAGGTCTTGCGCAGCTCCATGTGGTAGAGCTGTCGGCGCAGTTCGGTGAACTTCTCGCCGGTCCAGATCTCCTCGAAGGTCTGCGTCTTGAAGTCGCCGAACACCGTGTGTTCCCACCAGGATCCGCAGGGGAACACGGTGCCGTCCGGATTCACGTGGATGTAGTACCAGGGGAAGTAGCACGGCCGGTTGTGGTGCGTCTTCTCCTTGACCCGCAGCAGGAACTCGCGGTTCTTGTGGTTCAGGTACTCGTCGACGCTGACCGTCGCGGTCTCCTCGTCCGGCATCAGGGCGTTGCCGCCGCCCTCGTCCGATTCCGGCACGTCGGAGTCGGCGATCTCGGCGTTGGCCTCGGACAGCGGGATCGGCATGACGATCTGCATGCCCAACTCGTCGGCGACGCGTTGGACCTCGGCCATCGTCTCATTGCAGAGTTTCGGCTCGTTCAGCAGCGACTCCTTCTCGAGGTCCATGCCGCCGATGACCGCCATGTGCACGAAGTTCATGTAGCGCACGCCCTTGGTGTACATCAGGCGCACGAGGTCCGGCATCTCGTGAATGTTGCGATGCATGAGCACCGCGGTCGCGCTCAATGCCGGCAGATCGGATCCCAGGGCCTTCTTCCGCTCCGCGATCAGGTCGAACCGCTTCATCAGCACGTCCCACTTCGCGGGCGTGCGGATCGCTTCGAACGTCTCCTTGGTCGCGCCGTCGATCGAAATCGTCAGCAGCGGCATCTGCACCTCGATCACCTTGTCGATGATCTTCGCGTTCAGCGAGAGTCCGTTGGTCGAGAAGTGGAAGTTCGGGACCTCGTACTTTCGACACAGTTCGAGCGCGCGGGGCAGGTCTGGCGCCATCAGCGGCTCGGCGCTCGACGACAGCACCACGTCGTGTGCGCGTGGGAACAGGTCGGCGGCGACCTTCTCGAGCAACTCTTCGCCCATCGTCCACGAGTTCTCGACGAACTCGGGGTGGGCGAAGTGGCACATGATGCACTTCAGTTGGCAGCGCCCGACCATGTCGAGCTTGACGCGCAGAAAGCGCTTCTCACGGAGGACCGGCATGCAATACGGAGCGTTCTCGGGGCGAGAGGTAGCGGTTGGGCGAGAAGGATACCACAGCCGGAACTCGCGGTGAGATCGGGCCGAAAAGCGTCCCGGAACGCGGTTCCGGCTCTCAGAAGCGAGAGGAGGCGCCGAAGGTCAAGAACAAGTCGGTGGCCGCGTCGTTCAGTCCGAAGCCGACCGCCGCGTCGATCTGCAGGTCCGGCGTCCAGTTGTAGGCGGCTCCGAAGTCCAACGAGTGCTGTCCGGTGACGCGTTCCGGATAGACCGCGAAGTACTCGGCGAACGCCGAGACCTGGTCGGACAGGGTCCGACTGACCAGCGCGGAGGTCGAGAGCACGAGATCGGTCTGGCGATCCACGTCGAGCGTACGGACCTGCAGTCCGACGTTGGCCAGCACGCTGGTCGCGTCGTCGATCGACCACGACATCGGCACGAAGACCTCCGGGTTGAAGCTGTCGGTCCCCGACGCGTCGCCGGTCGGTAGCGAGATCGACGGTTGGATCGAGAGTTCGGGAACCGCGCCGTCCTGCCGTTGCACCTCGAACCTGGCGCCGACCAGGAAATCGCCGAACCCATCCTCGGCTCGCTCCGCGAAGATCAGGCCGGGCGTCGAGATGCGGGCCTCGATGCCGGGCGCGACCCCGATGCGGACGAGTGTGTTCGGCAACGAGTGGACGGTCACGTCGGAGTCGTCGGCGATCGTGTAGCCGACCTCCGCCTGGAACCGTCCGACCGGGATGGCGCGCGTGCCGACGCCGAAGCTCGGGCGGTCCGGGGCGATCGGGCCGTCCCACGGTGCAGGGTTGCTGAACCCGTACGCGGCTCCCTCCTGTGGGACAGAAGATTCCGATGTGTGCGTCGTTGCGCAGGCCGGAAGCAGGACGAGGAAGAAGAGCGTTCGGTGGAGGTTCGACATCTCGTGGCGAGCGCGGTGGCGCTCCGTCGGAGTCTAACCAGGCGCGGCGTCGAACCCGACCGATCGAACCGACTTCCCGCGCGACTTCCGGCGCGCACGCCGGTGTTCGGAAGTCAGATCAGGCGGAACGCTTCGCCGTCGTGCGTGGCCACCAGCGGATCGCGGTGCAGCAACTCGTGCAGGCAGTGCCCGAACTCCGCGAGCCTGGGGTGCTCGGCCACGAGTTGATCCGAGGACATCGGGCTGGAACTCGCGCGGAGCGCCTCCCGCGCCTGGTGCTGGATCCAACCCGTCAGGCCGAGCGAGGCCTGGGCGACCATGTCGCCGGGCAGGAACTCGTAGCGTCCGTGGCGTCGCAGCAGGTCGGCGAGCAGGTGTTCCGTCAGGAACGCGCCTCCGAGTTCGGCCGCCGTCACGGCCTTGGAGATCTGGTACAGCGTCGAGTAGCCGCCGTGTTGCTCGAGGCACTGGTCCGTGACGATCAGCAACCGACGGAGGCGATCGGTGTCGAACGGGTAGTTGACGACCATGTCGACGCGGTCCGGCGTCGGACAGACGAAC
>JAGQQZ010000264.1 GCA_020425915.1 Planctomycetota bacterium
ATGAACTGCAGCGCGCGCGTCAGTTGCAGGGTCCGCTGGATCGTCAGCATGCCGTGCTGATCGTTGTCCGGCGGCACGATGTAGGCGGAGATGATGTTGAACCCCGACGCTGCACCCGAGAGCGCCGTCATCCGATCCGCGTCGGCGCGGTCGATGATGCCGGCGGACGCGTTCCAGCTGAGTCCGTCGTCGGCGTCGCTGTACGGCGGGAAGTTGTTGAAGTCCTGCCCCGAGTAGTCACCGGTGATCGGGCGGTCCTGCGGCTGGAATCGACCGAACGGATCGCTCGCCGACGGGCCGGTGACCGTAGGGCGAACGCGCACGGCGACGATCGTGGGCAACTGCGAGTCGAAGGTCTCGGGCACGAAGACCTCGAACGCCGTCTGCGTCACGTAGCCGGACAGCGCGGCCTGCTCGGTCGGGCTCAGCGCGTTGTAGAGGTTCGCGGGGTACAGAAATCCGACGAGCCGGTAGACGCTCGTCATGTCGGTGTCCGGTGACTGCACCGAGAACGGCGACCACGCCTGCTGGATGTGCACGTCGCCGACGACCATCGACGATCCCTCGTCGAGTTCGCCCATTCCGCCGCGGTCGATCCCACGGGTCGGCCCGGAACCGAGGAAGCCCTCACCGTTGTTCCAGACGCCGTCGGGGAAGTTGAACCCGTTCGACGACACGAGTGCGCTCGGGTCTACGCTCGAGTGCAAGTCGCCGACGTGGGGGTGGTAGTCGTAGCGACCCTGGGCGGAGCCCACGGTGCATACGATCAGACCGGCGACGAGGATTCGAAGGATGGCGAGCACGGACTCGGATGGCAGAGCGACGTGGCGATTCAACGAGGTCTCACGCTGGCTGACAAGTCCCCGAGGTCGGGGCTCCGAACACCAAGTGACCTTGTTACCGAGGGTTTCGGCGCAGCGACTTCGGAGGATTTTCGGTGAAGAGGACGGATCGAGACCCGCGGTTCGCGCGGGGCGTTCAGTCGAGCTCGAGTCCCCGTTCTTCTTCCTCGGTGATCCCCTCGCCGAACGACGTGCCCAGGTAGACGCGGCGCACGGTCTCGTCGGCGAGGATCTGCGCCGGATTGCCGTTCGCGATCACCTTGCCCTGATCGAGGATGTACGCCCGATCCGAGATGCGGAGGGTCTCCGCGACCGCGTGGTCGGTGATCAGGATCGAGATGCCGCGGTCGGCCAACTGGCGCAGGATCTTCTGGATCTCCTCGACGGTGATCGGGTCGACGCCCGCGAACGGTTCGTCGAGCAGGAGCAGCGAGGGCTCGGTCGCGAGCGAGCGTGCGATCTCGAGTCGGCGTCGTTCACCACCCGAGAGGGTCTCCGCGTAGGCATCCCGGAGTCGCCCGAGATTGAGTTCGTCCAGCAGCATCTCGGCGCGGTCGAGACGTTCGCGTTTCGGCAGACGTCGCGCCTCGAGGACCGCGAGCACGTTGTCGAGCGCGGTCATGCGTCGGAACACCGACGGCTCCTGCGACAGGTATCCGATGCCGCGTCGCGCGCGCCGGTACATCGGCATGCGCGTCACGTCGGTCGACCGGAACGTCACCGTGCCCGAATCGGGAGTGACCATGCCGACCACCATGCGGAACGAGGTCGTCTTGCCGGCACCGTTCGGTCCGAGCAGACCGACGATCTCGCCTTCCTGCACCGAGATGCCGACACGGTCGACGACCTTGCGACGCTTGTAGCTCTTGGTGAGCCCGTCCGTGCGAAGGATCTCGCCCATCGGGTCAGCGGATCAGGCCGACGCGGAACGGATGGAAGATCGGCCAGAAGTTCAGCAGCGGTCGGCCGATGATGTGCTCGCGCGGCACGAAGCGGACGAGCGAGGTCTCGGGATGCCACGGCTTGCCGTCCTCGTCCTGGAACCAGGCTCCGTGGCCCCACATCTGTCCGACCTCCGCGCCCGCCATGTGCACCTCACCGTCGAGCGTCCACACCTCGCCGGCCGCGTCGGTGAACACGATCTTGCCCTCCGAAGCGACCGCGACCGGGTTCTCGTCGGGGTCGGGATCCTTCGACAGCAGCGTCGGTCGGAGGTTGCCGGACAGTCGCTTCGCGTTCGGGTGCGTGGTCGGATCGACGACCCGCCCGTCCTCGACGCCGATCGTGATCGCGGTCCAGTCGCGGGAATCGACCGACTGCAGCGTGTTGTCACCGAGCATCATGTAGTGACCGTCCGGGACCGTGATCACGTCCTTCGGGTCCGGGACCTTGAGCATCGAGTTGGTGCTGCCGAGACGCGTGGACGCGACGTAGTGCAGATCGCGCTCGAGCTTCAGGTCCGCGATCTCGAACTCGCTCCCGCCGCTGATGCGGAGGTTCGGGCTGACGAGCGACGGATCGTCGAGCTGCTTGTGCGGCCCGCACTCGAGCTCCGCGACGACGTCGCCGTCGATCTCGATCCGCAGGAGGTCGTCGTAGTGCGTCAGCCGGAACGTGTGGGACTCGTTCGGCGCGAACGCGAGTCGTCGCGACGGGGTGGCGGTGGCGACGTCCTTCTGGTCGACGTTGATCGCCAGCGTCTCGCCGTCGGCCTTCCAGCGGTACTCGAACTGCACGGTCTCGGTCCGTCCGTCGCGCTCGTAGTCGACGGGAATCGTGATCTCGAGTTCGTCCGGCGCCTGCTTCGGGGTGAACGTGAACGAGATCCGCGCGTCCTGCACCTGCCGCTGCAGCTCGGGCTGCGAGCCCGTCGACTCACGGATCTTGCGCGAGATGTCGACCGGGTAGCCGTCCCACACCTCGTTGACGAAGCCGTCGCCGTTCGAGAACGACAGGCGAGCGCGGGCCTTGTCGCTGCGCGGCGCACAGCGGAGGACGCCGTCCTGTTCGCTCCAGTCGCCACCCCGGCCCGTGAAGTAGTGGTTGAGGATCGTGCTGCCGCCGTTGACGTGCATCCGCGCGGGGAACACTTCTTTCCAGATGTGCTCCTGCAGCAGGTCGGGCTTGCGGCAGACGCGCAGGTCCTCGGGCTTCGAGCCGTCACCGTCCACGACTTCGTAGACGTTGCCGCTGGCGAAACGCAGGCGCATCCCGGGCATGCCCACGATGCGCTTGACGTAGTTCTGGTTCTGCCGGATCGGATACTTGAAGACCGCGATGTCCCACTGCTCCGGGTCGAACATCGTGTAGCGGAGCTTGTCGACGATCAGGCGGTCGTAGACGCCGGCCTCGCTCGATCCCATCATCGTCGGTTGCATCGACGACGTCGGGATCTGGTAGGCCTCGATCGCGAAGTACTTGTAGAAGACCGCCATCAGCAGCGCGATGCCGAGGCCTTCGAACAGCTCGCGCATCGGGCGCTTCGGCTTCTTGGGCGGAACTTCGATCGGAGTCTGGGTCGTCGTGTCTGCCGAACTCATCGCGCCCTAATCGTCGTCGCTCGACAGCACGACGAGGAACGCTTTCTGCGGAATCTCGACGTTGCCGACCTGCTTCATCCGCTTCTTGCCCTTCTTCTGCTTCTCGAGCAGCTTGCGCTTCCGCGTGATGTCGCCGCCGTAGCACTTGGCCGTGACGTTCTTCGACAGCGCACGGATGTTCTCGCGCGCGATGATCTTGCCGCCGATCGCCGCCTGCAGCGCGACCTCGAACATGTGTCGCGGGATCTCCTTGCGGAGCTTCTGCAGGATCTTCCGACCGCGGTTCTCGGCCACGGACTTGTGGCACAGGAACGACAGCGCGTCCACCTCTTCGTTCGAGACCAGCACGCGGACCTTCGACAGGTCGCCGGGTTCGTAGCCCTTGAACTCGTAGTCGAGCGTGCCGTAGCCGCGCGTCACCGACTTCAGTCGGTCGTGGAAGTCGAAGATGATCTCCGAGAACGGCATGTCGAAGTGGATCATGACGCGCTCGGAACCGTAGTACTCGGTCCTGCGGTAGACACCGCGGCGGTCCGTGCAGAGCTTCATGATCGCGCCGATCCCGTCGGTCGGCACGACGATGCGGACCTCGACGATCGGCTCGAGGTACTCGGCGATCTTGGTCGGGTCCGGCATCTGCGACGGCGAGCGGATCTCGATCTCCGAGCCGTCGACGAGGCGCAGGCGGTAGGTCACGTTCGGCGCGGTCTGGACGAGGTCCATGTCCTCCTCGCGCTCGAGCCGCTGCTGGATGATCTCCATGTGCAGGAGGCCGAGGAAGCCACAGCGGAAGCCGAAGCCGAGCGCGTCCGACTTCTCGGGCTCGAACGTGAACGAGGAGTCGTTGAGTTGGAGCTTCTCGAGCGCCTTGCGCAGGTTGTCGAAGTCGCCGGAGTTCGTCGGGTAGAAGCCGCAGAACACCATGGCCTTCGGCTCCTTGAAGCCGGGTAGCGCGGGCGCGCGGCGTTCCTTCTCGGATGCGACGATCGTGTCGCCGATCCGCACGTGTTGCAGGCGCTTGATGTTCGAGATCAGGTAGCCGACCTCGCCGGCGTGGAGCGACGGCTCGGCGACCATTCCCGGGCGCAGTCGTCCGATCTCGAGCACCTCGTAGGTCGATCCGGTGCCGTGCATGTACACGTCGTCGCCCTTCGAGATCGTCCCCTGCATGACCCGGATGTAGACGACGACGCCGCGGTAGTCGTTGTACTCGGCGTCGAAGATCAGAGCCTGCAGGTTCGCGTTCGGGTCACCCTTCGGCGCCGGGATCTGATCGACGATCGCCTGCAGAACGGCTTCGCAGTTCTGGCCGGTCTTCGCCGACACCGGGATCGCGTCCTCGGCCGCGAGACAGATCGCGTCCTCGACCTCGGTCGCGACTTCGTCGACCTGCGCGTGGGGCAGGTCGATCTTGTTGAGGACCGGCAGGACGTGGAGTTTGGCCTGCTCGGCGAGGTGCGCGTTGACGACGGTCTGGGCCTCGACGCCTTGCGACGCGTCGACGAGCAGCAAGGCGCCCTCACACGCCTGCAACGACTTCAGGACCTCGTAGTTGAAGTCGACGTGCCCGGGTGTGTCGATCAGGTTGAGCAGGTACGTGTGCCCGTCCGGCGACTGGTAGTTCATCGCGACGGCGCGGGCCTTGATGGTGATGCCGCGTTCCCGCTCGAGCTCCATGTTGTCGAGCAGCTGCTCCTTCATCGATCGGCGATCGACCGTGCGGGTGATCTCGAGCAGACGGTCGGCGAGCGTCGACTTGCCGTGGTCGACGTGCGCGATGATGCTGAAGTTGCGAATCCGGGAGACTTCGGTCACGAGCGGGATTGGTCGGCTGTGGTCAGATGCTCGACGAGGCGGCGGAGCGCGATGCCTCGGTGGCTGATCGCGTCCTTCTCGGTGGGGTCGAGTTCGGCGAACGTGGGCGCCGGCTCTCGGTTCGCGAACGCGTCGGGGACGAACACGGGATCGTAGCCGAAGCCACCGTCACCCTGCGGTTCGGATGCGATGTAGCCGTGGCACTCGCCGGTGAACTCCGCGACGACCTCGCCACCGTCGGCCACCGAGATGTGGCACACGAAGTGTGCCCGCCGCGCGTCCGTGGGCAAGGGGGCGAGTTCGGCCAGCAGCTTGTCGATGCGGTCGCGGTCGCTCGCATCCGGTCCGGCGTAGCGGGCCGAGAACACGCCGGGACCGCCGCCGAGCCCGTCGACGCAGAGGCCGGAGTCGTCGCCGATCGCGAGTTCGCCGGTGATCCGGTTGAGGGTGAGGGCCTTGATCGCCGCGTTCGCCGCGAAGGTGTCGCCGTCCTCGACGATCTCGAGCGGATCGTCGAGGTCTGCGATGGTCAGGATCCGGTAGCCGGCACCGCCGAGCAGGCGTTCGAGCTCGACGCGCTTCTTGGCGTTGCCCGTGGCGATCCAGAGGTCGGTCATTGGTCCGTGATTGGCCGAATTCGTGCGCGAGCGGGCGGAGCTTACACGGCCGATTCGCCGTGTCACGCAATTCGCCGGGGAGCTCCCGGGGGTCAAGTGCGGCCCGGCGCCTGGTCGATCCAGAGAGCGAAGACGTCGCTCCCAACGGAGGTTCCGTGCGAAGGACCCACCAAAGACCCGCGCCGATCGGTCGGCTGCCCTGCTTGGCTGTCGCCCTCGCGGCATTGATGATGCCGATGGATGGCGCGGCACAGACGGGTTCCGCCGATACCCGGACCGACGCCGAGCAGGGAGTCGACGAGCGCTGGGAGGAGGAGCGAGGGCTCGACCTCGAGGAATTGCTCGACACCGAGATCGTCTCCGCGAGCCGCAAGACCGAGCGACTCGTCGACGCGGCGACCGCGATCTACGTCGTGACCCAACAGGACATCCGGCGCAGCGGGGCCACGAGCATCCCCGAGGCGTTGCGCATGGTGCCGGGGTTGCAGGTCTCGCGCCTCGCGAACGGTCATTGGGTGATCGCGGCTCGCGGATTCGCCGGGCTGTTCGCGACCAAGCTGCTCGTGCTGATCGACGGGAGGTCGGTGTACACGCCGATCTTCTCGGGCGTCTACTGGGACGAACAGGACGTGATGCTCGAGGACATCGAGCGCATCGAGGTGATCCGTGGAGCCGGCGGCACGCTCTGGGGCGCCAACGCGGTGACCGGCGTCATCAACATCATCACCAAGAACTCGGCCGACACCGTCGGATCCCTCGTGACGTTCGGCGGCGGGACCGAGGAACGCGCGTTCGCGGCCGTCCGACACGGCGTGCGCCTCGACGAGGACACGACGTTCCGCGTGTGGGCGAAGTGGTTCGATCGCGATGGCCAGAGGAATTCGGACGATTCGAATGCCCCCGACTCGTGGGACGGCAGTCGCGTCGGGTTCCGGCTCGACCGCGACCTGTCGGAGTCGGATCGGTTCACCCTGCAAGGCGACTTGTTCGACTCGAACCTGGCGACGACGAGTCTCGTGCCGTCGGAGACCGTGTCGCCGTTCGCGATCCCGATGCTCGAGTACGAGAGCGTGTACGGCGGCAACCTGCTCGGGCGATGGCAACGTCGTGACGAGAGCGGCGCCGAGACCGTCGTGCAGGCCTACTACGACGGTTGGAGCCGGACGCAGTACACGCGCGCGCGGCGCCACACCGCCGACCTCGACACGCAGCACACGTTCGAGCCGTGGGGGCCGCACACGGTCATGGTCGGGTTCGGGTATCGCTACAACGAGCTTCGTGCCGAGGCGTTGCCGCACATCTACTCGCGGCACTCGCCGCGCGGCGACAACCTCTGGAGCGTGTTCGTCAACGACAGCATCGATCTGGTCGAGGACCGGCTCGCGCTCAGCGTCGGAACGAAGGTCGAGCACAACGACTACACCGGCTACGAGATCCAGCCGGACGCGCGGATCAGGTGGTCGATCGACGAGCAGCACACGCTGTGGGGCGCGGTCGCGCGCGCTGTTCGCACGCCGTCCTGGATCAATCACGACGCCGTCATCACGTTCGGGTCGATGCCCGGCTCGGGATCGCTGCCGTTGCAGACCGTGCTCAGCGGGGACGACGGGTTCCAGTCGGAGAACGCGCTGACCTTCGACCTCGGCTACAGGTTCCAGAACGAGAGCGACACGTTCAGTCTCGACCTTGCGACGTTCTTCAACCGATTCGACGACCTCAGCTCGTTCGATGCCGGGGCGACTTTCATGGAGACGTTCGAGGGCAATCCCCGCATCGTCCTGCCGGCGACCTACGGCAACCGCGACAAGGGCGAGAGCTACGGTGGCGAGCTCGCCCTGACGTGGCGCGCGAGCGAACGCCTGCGTCTGGCCGGCAGCTACTCACTGCTTCGGCTGGACCAGACCGAGGGGGCGGGCACGCTGGTGGCGTACGGCTCGGAGAGTCTGTCGCCGCGCAACATGGCGAGTCTGCGCGCCTACTGGGACGTGACCGAGCACGTTTCGTGCGATCTCTCCGGCTCCTACACCGATCACCTCTCGGCCGGTGTGCCGAGCTTCGTTCGCGTCGACGCGCGGCTCGGCTGGAAGTTCGGTGACCACAGCGAACTCGAGGTCGTCGGCCAGAACCTGCTCGACGACCGACATCCCGAGTTCGTCCGGGAGTACCGCGTGACGCCGACCGAGCTCGAGCGCGGCGCCTACGTCCAGTTCACGATGAGCTTCTGACCGGGACCTTCCTCTTGTCGCGACGAACCCGATCCCTGCGCGCAGTTCTCGTGGCCGCCACGGTCGCGCTGGGGTCGACGTCCGTCTCGCAGCAGAAGCCGAAGCAGAAGAAGACCGAGGCCGAGATCAAGTCCGGACTCGTCGTCAACTTCTGCCGCTACCTCGACTGGTCCCCGCTGCCGAAGTCCGAGACCACGTTCGAGATCCACATCGTCGGGAAAGACCCGTTGGGCAAGGCGATCGACGAACTCTACGAGAAGCGCAAGGTCGACAAGCACGATGTGGCGATCTCGCGGTTCGGGAGCTGGAGTGCGCTGGCCGAACCGCATCGAGTCCGTGCGCTCGACTGCCAACTCCTGATAGTCGCCGAGTCCGACCCGAAGATCGTCTCCGAGATCCTGGGAGCCATCGGTCGTCGCCAGATCGTGACCGTCGGATTCATCCCCACGTTCCTGCACCTCGGCGGCGACATCGAAGTGTTCATCCAGGAGAACAAGGTGCGGTTCGACGTCGCCCACGACCACCTGAAGCTCAAGGGTGTGAAGGTGAGCTCCAAGCTCCTCAAGTCCGCCGAACGAAACCCGGCGAGCGGACCACGGCCGAAGGAAGGGCCGCGTTGAGCTACGCGCTGCGCAATTGGTCGATCCGTGCGAAGCTCGCGGTGATCGCGATGACGGTCTTCGTCGTCACGATGGCGATCGTCGGGAGCGCGTTCCTGGTGCGCGACTACCGTTCCCGCGTCGACACTCTGGTGCGCGAGGTCTCGGTCCTGGCCCACGCGATCGAGTCGAACTGTCAGGCGGACCTGCACTTCGGCGATCGTGAGGCGGCGGCGCAGACGCTCGCTTCCCTGACCGCGAGCGATGCGATCAGGGAAGCGCACATCGTCGATGGGTCGGGCGAGTTGTTCGCGAGCTTCGTCGCCGAGGGCGGCGCGACCGACCTCGGTCGATTCGAGGGACTCGGGAACGAGCCGCGTTTCACCGCCGGTCACGTCGATCTTCGCACGCCGATCATGTTCGACGGCGAACCGATGGGGGCGATCCTCGTACGCGCGAGTACCGAGCGGGTCCAGCGCAGTGTGACGAATTCGGCACTGCTCCTGTTGGCGCTCGTGTTCGTGGCCGGAGGCGTCGCACTCTGGGCGATCGGCCACCTGCATCGCATGGTCTCCGGACCGATCCACGAACTCGTCGTGGTCGCACGATCGGTGTCGCGGAGCAAGGACTACGCGGCGCGTGCCGCCCGTTCGACCGGGGACGAGACGGGCGTGCTCGTGGACGCGTTCAACGAGATGATTGCCGAGATCGAGCTTCGCGACCGGGCGCTGGCTGCCCACCGCGACGAACTCGAGGCGGAGGTCCGGCGGCAGACCCAGGAGTTGCGCGAGGCGAACGCGAATCTGCTGGCGGAGTGTAGTCGTGCCGAATCCGCCGCGCGTGCGAAGGCGGAGTTCCTCGCGACGATGAGTCACGAGATCCGTACGCCGATGAACGCGATCCTCGGCATGACCGACCTCACCCTCGAGACGGAGCTCGACGAGGAGCAGCGCGACTATCTCGAGACCGTGCGCTCGTCGGCCGAGTCC
>JAGQQZ010000265.1 GCA_020425915.1 Planctomycetota bacterium
AACGAGTGCGCGAGGGTGAGCATGTCGCTCTCCTCGTAGCCCCGCCCGGTCGTACCGGGTTTCTCGAACTCCTCGTCGGTCGTCGCGCGCAAGAACACCTCGAACGCACCGATCGCGCGCTCGGAGTCGAACCGGGCCCCGAACGAGCCGTAGAACTCGCCCTCCGCAAACTTCAACACGGGGTGATCGGGGGCAAGTCTCAGGAGCTCACCGAGCACGTCGCCGTACTCGTCGTAGCGCTTCTTCGCACGGAACAGCGCGAGGCGCTCGAACCGGATCTGGAATTCGGATTCGGGCGGACGGTCACCGAGCTTCCGCCGGGTCGTCGACACGGCACGCTTCAGCCTCTCATCACGCGCGAGATCGGTGATGTACTTGACGACCGTCTTTCGCAATTCCTCGATTCGACTCGTTGGCGAGCCGAACAACTCTCGGAGCAACGCCGACATGCAGTCGGCGTCGCCGGGCTCCGACTTCGCGATGAAACTCTCGAAGGCAGACATCGCGCGGTCCTTGTCGAAGTGCTCGTTGTCCGACCCGTAGAATTCTCCGACCACGAACAGCACCGCCGGATCCTCGACGTCGCGTTGCTCGAACGCTTCCACGACGCGGTGCATACCGCGCATGTGCCCTGCCTCGGCGAACGCATAGAATTGCTTGACCAGGACCGGGGACGATAGCCGCCCGACATAGTCGAGGTCGGAATCCTCCTCCGACATGGAGGCAAGAATGGAGGAGACCGTCGCTCGAAGCGCGGACTTGTCGAGCATCTCGAGCAACGCCAAGCCGAACTCCGTCAAGCGCTCCTCGTCGCCGATCCGCAGCGACAGCAGGAAGCCGGCGTGAGCCAGATCGACATCGTCCGGCGCCTTCTTCCATTCGGACTCGAGCACCGCGAGTCGAGCGCCGAGGTCGCCCCCTCCTTCCTGGGCCGGGAGATCCGCGAGGAACGGCAGAAACGCAATTCCGACGTGTGCAAGGCGCAGCATGAGACCCTCCTGGAGTCGAGTGTGTGACGGAGGATCCTAGTGGAGATCGAGAGTCGCCGCATCGATCGAAGACGTTGGCGAGCGGCTCGTCGACGACTGAGCCGCTCGCACGCCTCCTCGCGCGTCACGGCATCATCGTGATCGTGATGCCCTCGGACAGCTCGATGCAGGCGCCGACGCCGTAGTCGGCGATGCAGCCGCACTGCACGCAGAACGTGAAGCCCGACGGCAGGCTCGGGGGGACGAGCACGAGCGGGCTGGCGAACGTGCCGTAGACGGGCGACACGACCAAGGAGCAGCCGGGGTCGCAGCCGAGCGGCGGCAGGATCGGCAGGGCGCCGGGCAGGCAACCGCCGACCAGCAGCACGGGCGGCTGGAGGCAGAGCGTGTCGGAGTCGGCCGGGCCGCAGTCGATCTGGAAGGTCGACGAGTGGGACGGCGGGCCGACGACGTTGGGTGGCGCGACGCCCGGGCAACCGGTGCCGGGCATTGCGGTGACTTGGGCTCGGGCTCCGGGTGCGAGCGACAGCACGAGGCCCGCGAGCAACGCAACGAACGGAAACGTCTTCATGATCTCTCCTCGGATCGATCGGAACGACCGCGCCCGCCCCACCGATGCGGGGCGGGCCGGCGCGTCACGGGGTCATCGTGATCTGCAGGGCCTCCGAGATCTGGATGCAACCGGCCGCGTCGATGCACGCGCACTGGGCACAGAACGTGAAGCCGGGCTGCAGGCCACCGGGACCGACGAACAGCGGGTCGGGGAACGTGCCGAACGACGGGTTGATCACGAGCGAGCAACCGGCGACGCAACCGAGTCCACCGAGCGGGATCGCGGGCGAGCAGACGCCGAGCAGGATCACGGGACCCGAGACGCAGTTCCAGTTCGGGTTGGGCTGGCACTGCAGGTTCCAGGGGTTGCTCGAGGACGGCGGTCGACCGCCGGGCACGATCGGTCCGAGCGAACCGGGACATCCGGTGCCCGGCAGCGGCACGGCTTGTGCGCTCGCCGAATCGGCGAGAGTCAGCGGGAGGACGAGGAACGAGAACGCGACGAGCAGGTGCTTCAGCTTCATGGGTTCAACTCTCTCCGAAGGTCGGCGTCGCGCGGCCGAGTTGCCGGGCGTGCGCCACGCCGCACCATACCCGAACGCGATCTTCGCCCCAAACGTCGTATCGACGCGCCAGACGGGCC
>JAGQQZ010000266.1 GCA_020425915.1 Planctomycetota bacterium
AGCGACGATGGCGTCCGCGGTAGTCGAACATCAACGTGTCGAGCGGGACCGGCTCGTCGTGTTCGTCCAGCAGCGTGAACAGTCGGTCCGCGACGGTCGTGACGCGGACGTGGACCCACTCGCCGCGGTCGGCATCGATCTCGATCGAGCGCTGGAGCGACTTGCGCAGAACGTAGACGACGACCTCGTGCGACGTCTCGAGCGAGCGATCCGACAATTCGGAACGAACCTCGTCGAGGCGACGCGGGAGCAGGTCGCGGTCGCAGAGTTCGCGGAGCGCGCGGACGACGCGCGAATGGCGCTCCGGCGGGCAGTCCGACAAGAAGCCGTCGTGGAAGTAGAACTCGTCCGGGAAGAGCAGGGCCGCCAGGCGCAGCGGAGCGTCCCGGTGTGCCCGCCCGGCTCGGCCGGGGTCGAGCAGGCCGCCCGGTGTGGCTCGGTCGGGGGTCAGGATCGCGTCGGTCGCGGCGAGCTCACTGCGGATCGTCCGAGCGAAGCGATCGAGGACCGCACTGCATTCCTCCGCGAGAAGTCTGCGCATCGCGGTCTCCGCGGCGAGGACTTCCGCTTCGGCTCGTCGCTGCTCCGCGGCGATCTGCCACGGCTGCTTCGCCGGCTGGTCCAGACCGATTCGGAGGGTGAGCAGAAGTCCGGCCGCGTCTTCGATGCGATCGAGCAAGCAGGCGAGCAGCGGCTCGAACAGCGACTCGCGGCCGAGCGTGGGCACGATCGGGTCGGTGCCCCGACGGACGGTGCGTGCGATCTCGCGCCGCACCGCGGCGAGACCGATCGGGTCGAGGAAGTCGGGTTCGTCGCGTTCGGCCGAGAGCAGGTCGCCGACCGTGGTCAGCCCGCGTTCGCGGACGACTCGCACCGCGGTGTCGGGCAGGATCAACTCGTCGAGGCGAAGCTCGAGGAGCTCGTCCGGCAGCAGTGCCGAACCGTTCGGAATCGGCGCCAGGACCTCTTGGCTGAGTCGTCGGAGCGCGTCGGCATCGACGCCGCGGATCGTGCAGAGTTCCTCGGGCGGAGTCGTGGCGAAATGGCCGACCGTCGTGAACCCTGCCTTCGCCAGCACCGCGACGACGGGCGATCGCGACACGTCCGCGAGTTCGCGGTCGAGCGCCAGGGTGGAGAGGTCGATGTCGGGAGCGTGCTCGACGAAGCCGTGCAATCGTTGGCGTAGCGACTCGAAAGTCTTTCGGCCGCAGTTCGGGGCGGTCGTGAATTCGGATTCGGTACAGCCCAGAGCCTCCGCCACGGTCGTGAGACCGAGGTGTTGGCAGGCGTCGCGGGCGCGCTTGTTGAGCTGCAGATGTGCGAGCTCGAACGCCAGACGGGCTTCCCGATCGATCGTCATCGACGCGGAGCGAGACGGAGTGAGCGGAACGTCGGGGGGGTCACCAGGCGACGGGAGTAGGCTTCGAACTCGGCGAGTCCGACCGTCTCGCGAAGCTCGTCCTCGTCGAGCCCGAACCGTAGCCAGGCCGAGCCGGCCGCCGAACGACATGCCGCGTCGCCGCAGGCGAGCACCGAACGAAGACCCGGTCGTGCGTCGGCTGCCGGCAGACGCGTCAGCATGCCGACGATCCGGCGGCGAGCCGATGCGTTCGAAGATTCGAATCGTGCCGCGAGGCGCGCACCTGCGGTCTCCGGGTCCAATCGCAGGACCGCGCGCTCGGTCGCCGCGGCGAAGCTCGCATGGGATCCGTCGACGAGGTCGTCGACGAGTTCGGGGACGAGCTCGCTCATCCCGAGGCGTGAAGCCGCGGTGAGCAGTCCGATGGTCGTGCGATCCTGACGCCCGAGCGCAGCGCGGACCTCGGCACGAATTCGGTCACGCTGGGGGCCCGTTGCCGACGGCAGCTCGGTCAGCGTGGGGAGCGCGAGCGCCGCGTCGCGTCGAACGCGTTCCGAGGTCGAGTCCAGGCCCGACGTCAGGATCTCGAGCCGTGAAGCGCCGACGGTGCACAGCGCCGTCACGTGTGCGACGACTTCGGGCTCGGCGGAGACCACCGCGCGGCTGCCGCCGCCGACCAGGACACGGCCGCGCGTCGAGTCGTTGCGCAGGAACACGACGTAGCCGGCGCCCGGCAGCAGGCCTTGCAGTGCGCGGCCGCAGGCGCGGCCACCGGGTTCGGTGAGCTCGAACACGCGTTCGCCCGCGTCGCCCTTCAGCGTTTCCAGTCGCTGCAGGACCGTTCGCACGGTCGCTGGGTCGTGAGGATCGCTCGCGAGCACGCGGACCCGCAGCACGGCGTCCGCTCGAGTGCAGAGGCTCGCGAGCGTGGACGCACCCTGCTGTGCGGACGCGGTGGCCGCGACGAGGAGCAACGAGATTCCGGTCGTGATGGTGCGCATCGGTGTCACTTCAGCAGGAGGCGGTGGCGCAGGTACGCGAGGTTGAGATCGCGGAACGCGTAATCGAGGGTCACGAGCCCGTCGTATCCGACGGCCGCGGCCATGATGTCCGAGAGGTTCGCGTACTCGTTGTGCAGCGACGCATCGCCGTGCAGCTCGTACGATTCGCGCCCTGGCGCGACGAGCCCGAGTGAATGGCCCGCCTCGTGCGCGAGGATCGTCCCGATCGCCGTCGCCCATTGGTCGGCCGCGATGAAGATCTGGTTGTAGCGAGCGCGCTCGAGCGTGCTCGCGGTCGCGTAGTCGAAGGACGCGCTGATGACGGTTGCGTCCCGCGCGTCCGTGCCGACGGGGTCGCCGCCCATGTCCGGTTGGATCGGGAGGAACGCCTGCCCGAACGTCGTGACGAACGATGGATAGACGTCGTCGTGGATGCTCGCCTCGTAGAGGAAGAGCTCGGCGGGGAACACACCGACGCCCGGGTTCACGCCGGTGTTGTTGTCGTTGAAGCGCGCGTTCCGGTAGTCGTAGAGCGCGCGTCCTAGCGTTCCCGACGTTTCGTCACCGTAGCCACGATTCGAAGCGCCTTCCGGATCGAAGCCGCCGAGCGCCATCTGCATGCTGGCGACGCCGAGGGGTTGGCGGTGGGTGAAGCGGATCGGGACCGAATCGGAACCGAGTCGACCGCCGTTCGGCTTACGCTCGTACAGCTGGTGCACGCGCGACAGGATCCCGTCGCGCAGCACCTCGAACATCCGGTCGTTGATCGTGCCGATGCCCGCGTCGCTCGCGAAGCCGAGGCGGTAGAGGTCGTCCAGGAAGTCGCCGCGACCGTTGCCGTCACGATCGAGGTCGAGCCGCAGCCAGACGACCTGCGTTCGTTCGAACGGGACGACGTCGTCGGTGGCGCCTGCGACGTCGAACTTGAAGTCGGCGGCCACTCCGAGGTTGCCGGAGAGGTCGCGGACGCGCGCGGTCAACGTGTACGACCCCGGTGAGAGTTCGTGCGTCGAGGGCACGCGGTAGGTGACGGTCGTCGGTTCGACGATGGCGGTCGCGAACACCGTCTCGGAATCGATCGTCGAAGGACCGGAGATCGTGATCTCCGCGCTCGACATGTCCTGGTTGTAGGTGTTCGAGTCGATCGCCGAGACGTTGACCTCGAAACCGAACGGCGGCATCACCAGGTCGTCGGCGCGCAGCGCGTTCGTCGCGTTGAGAGTCACGGCGACGCTGGGCTCGAGCGCATCCACCTGGGAGTAGATCCGGAACTGCGAGGCCGCGGATTCCTCGAGCCAGTTCCCCGACGATTCCCGAACGCCGTCGGGGCCGCCGACGATCGTGAAGAAGTAGAGCGTCCCGACGTTCAGGTCGTTGGTCGGCGTGAATCGGATCACCCGATCCGCGCGGATGAGTTCGACCGTTCCGTCGATCAGCCCGCCGCCCTGCTCCTGCAGGTAGACCGTCGCAGGTCCGACGGTGAACGGGTCGAGTGGAGAATCGAACACGGCGCTGACGACCGTGTCCCGACTGATCGCGTTGCTGCCATTCAGGGGGGCGATCAGGACCTCGGGCAGCGTCGGGTCGTTCGAAGTGCGGAATCCGATCGTGATGTGCGACGGCATGTAGTTGCCGGCGACGTCGCGGATCCCCTCGGCTCCGCCGGCGACGCGAATCACGTAGTCGGTGGACGCCTCGAGTTGGACGAGCGGCGCGACCTTGATCGTGGCGTCGGCGTTCTCGGTGGTGATCGTGATCGGTACCGAAGTGCCGGCCGTGTCGCGGAGCGTGATCAGGGTCGAGTCGATCCGGGCAGGGTCGAGCGAACCGTCGAAGCGCAGCTTCGGCTTCGCGTTTGGCGAAACCGCCGTGGCGCCGTCGGCGACCGTCGAACTCGACAGCATCGGCGGCGTCGCGTCGGTGCCGATCGTGAACAGGATCACCGCGGAGGCGGGCAACGAGTTACCGCTGACGTCGGTGACTCCGCCGGCGCCGCCGGTCAGTCCGACGGAGTAGGCGCGGCCGACGACGAGCGGCGCGGTGGGCACGAAGCGCAGCGTCTTCTGGTCCGGACTGGTCTGAGTCGTGTAGGGCACGATGTTCGCGAATTCGTCGACGAACACCACCGAGCCCGTTTCTACCGTCAGCGGGTCCATGGAATCGTCGAAGGTGAAGCGCGGTTCGATCTCGGGAGAACGCAGCGCGCCACCGTTCGGCCAGCTCGTCAGGAGCGTCGGCGGCGTCGCGTCACTGGCGGTCGTGAACCCGATCGAGTGTGACGAAACCAGTCCGTTACCGGACGCATCCTGCACCCCCGACGCGCCGCCGAGAGCGACCAGCACGAAGCCTCGGTTGCCGGGCAGATCGATCACGGGATCGACCGTCAGGCGGCTGCCGTCGACGGCAGCCGCCGTGGCGAACGTCGATCCGAACACGTCCTTCAAGTAGACCGTGGTCGGAGTCACGGAAGTCGGAGAGAGGTCCTCGTCGAAATCGATCGTGATCGCCGCTGTGCGAGAAACCCCCGACGCTCCGTCGGCCACGCTCGCGTTGGCGACCGTGGGTGGCGTCGTGTCGATCGTGCGGAACCCGAACGAGTATTCCTCTTCGAGCAGCTTCCCGTCGACGTCGCAGGTCAGGGCGGAGAGCTGGAAGACGTAGTCCGTCTCGATCGCGAGTGGACTGTCCGGTCGGAATCGCACGGTCCGACCGCTCCCGGTCACCGAGAACGACCCGGCCACGGGAGCACCGGTGCCGTCGAGCTTCAGCCAGGTGTCCGGTTCCGCCGTGCACTCCTGCGCGATGACTCCGTCGAACTCGATCGCGATCTCGGCGTTGACCGGGACTTGGACCGCGCCGTCGGCGGGAAAGGTCGCGGAAACACGAAGCGTGTCGACGAGCAGCGAGAACACGTCGCCGCCACCGCCACCAGGGTTCGAGTTTCCGGCCGTTCCTCCACCGCCGCATCCGGCGGCGAGGAGGCCGATCAGGCCGATGCAAAGTGTCGCGTTCTTCCCCATAGCGGTGGCTTCTTCCCCAGGTGTCGTCGCTTGTGATCGGGTCACCTCCGATGACGGTTGAACGATTTCTCTCGGATCGAGCGAACAACCGATGGCAGCGTCATGCCGTGGTGGGGCGGCGGGTGTACGCGTGCGCAACACCTGCGCGGCGAGCCGCGCGCGGGCATGCCGCGCTGCGTGCTCTGGGCGGTGCGATCGTCACTTGAGGACGATCGGTCTGCCGACGACGCCGTGCGCGGTGCGAACTGGCGCTGTCCGACGGGTCGATGTCGTCGGGACTTCCCGGCGCCGGACGTGTGGGCGCACGTCGCGCTGGGCGTTTCGCGTCATTCGCCCGTGGCACGGGCGCCAGCGCCGCGAATCAGTCGCGGAACGGGCCGATGCCGCGGGCGCGCATCGGCACGGCGACCAGTGCCATGCCGAAGAACAGGAACGTGCAGCCGACGATCACTCGGAG
The DNA here is from genome assembly GCA_020425915.1 of Planctomycetota bacterium. GTDB lineage: Bacteria > Planctomycetota > UBA1135 > UBA1135 > UBA2386 > JAGQQZ01. The sequence continues at coordinate 5,839 of JAGQQZ010000266.1, forward strand.
TAGGTCTTCGAACACGAGGATCGAGAAGCCGAGCAGGATCAGCAGCGCGCCAGGGGCGAACATCATCCACGAGGGAGGACGCTTGCCGCCGGACAGATTGACCTGGATCACCATGGAACGCCCGTGGCGCGCTACGAGCAGCCGCTCGTAGCGCCGCAGCTATCGCACTTGAGGCAGGTGCCGTTCCGGACCAGCGTGAACAGCCCGCAGGCGCCGCACGGGTCACCCTCGTAGCCTTTCAGTCGCGCCTCGCGCAGTAGGATGATCTGCTCGCGCAGTTCGACCTGCTGTGCGGTCGCGGTCGAACGGCCGTTGGAGCGCGCGGGTCCACGGTCGTTCGAAGTCGTCGGCGGCAACGGTTCGTCGTCGTCATCGTCGTCGTCGTTCGGGCCGCCGGTCGTCGTGTTGCTCAGGTCCTCCTCCTGGACCTGGACCAGATCGGTTCGATCGAGGTAGTTGATCGCGAGGTCGCGGAACACGTAATCGATGACCGAAGTCACCATCTTGATCTTGTCGTGCCCTTGGACGATGCCGTTCGGCTCGAAGCGAGTGAACACGAACGCGTCGACGAACTCGTCGAGCGGCACGCCGTGCTGCAAGCCGAGCGAGACGGCGATCGCGAAGCAGTTCATCAAGCTCCGGAAGGCCGCGCCTTCCTTGTGCATGTCGAGGAAGATCTCGCCGAGCGTGCCGTCGTCGTACTCGCCGGTCCGCAGGTAGATCTTGTGGCTGCCGACGGTCGTCTTCTGGGTGTAGCCCTTGCGCCGGTGGGGCAGGCGACGCCGCTGCGCGAGGTAGTGGTGGACGACGCGCTCGGTGATCTGCTCGGCCGCGGCTTCGACCTCGGCCGGGAAGTTCGAACTGTCCTCGTCGGAGTCGGCGAACGTGCTGAGCGGTTGTGACAGCTTCGACCCGTCGCGGTAGAGGGCCACCGCCTTGATCATGTGACGCCAGGAATGCCCGTACGCATCGCGCACGTCCTCCAGCGTCGCGTCGTTCGGCATGTTGATCGTCTTGCTGATCGCGCCCGAGATGAACGGTTGGACGGCCGCCATCATCTCGATGTGTGCCCGATACGGGATGAACCGGGTGCCGATCTTGCCGCAGCGATTCGCGCAGTCGAACACCGGCAGGTGTTCGTCCTCGAGATGCGGTGCACCTTCGACGGTCATCGTGCCGCAGACGTAGTCGTTCGCCGCGGCGATCTCCGCTTTGGTGAAGCCGAACTCGCGCAGCATGTCGAAGTCCCAGTCGTCGAGCTGCTCGGCCGTGAAACCGAGCGACTCGATGCAGAACTCCTCGCCGAGCACGTTCTTGTTGAAGCAGAACGACAGGTCGAACGCCGACTTCAGCGTCTCCTCGACGCGCTGCAGGGCCGCGTCGTCGAAGCCCTTGGCAGCGAGCGACTCGTGGTTGATCGCCGGGGCGCCGGCGAGCGTCTTGCGGCCGACGGCGTAGGCGATGATGTCGTCGATCTGCGAGTTCGAGTAGCCCAATGCCTGCAGCGCGGGCGGCAGCCTCTGGTTGATGATCTTGAAGTAACCGCCGCCGGCCAACTTCTTGAACTTGACCAACGCGAAGTCGGGTTCGACCCCGGTCGTGTCACAGTCCATCAACAGGCCGATCGTGCCGGTGGGCGCGATGACGGTGACCTGTGCGTTGCGGTAGCCGTTGGCCTCGCCGAGTTCGAGGGCGCGGTCCCACGCCGTGCGCGCTGCTTCGAGCAGCGCCTTCGGGCAGAGTTCCGTGTCGATGCCCATCGGCGTCGTCGCGAGTTCCTCGTAGTCCGCGCTCGGCGCCGAGTAGGCGGCACGCCGGTGGTTGCGAATCACGCGGAGCATGTGCTTCCGGTTCTTCGCGTAGCCCGGGAACGGGCCGAGTTGGGCGGCCATCTCCGCCGACGTCGCGTACGACTCGCCGCACAGCACCGCGGATACGGCTCCTGCGACGGCGCGCGCCTCGGCCGAGGCGTACGGCAGGCCCATGCGCATCAGGACGGTGCCGAGGTTGGCGTAGCCGAGCCCGAGGGTGCGGTACCGGTAGCTCTTCTCCGCGATCGCCTCGCTGGGGAAACTGGCCATCAGCACCGAGATCTCGAGCACGATGGTCCAGATCCGGACCGCGTGGCGTAGCGCGGGGATGTCGAACGAGCCGTCCGCGTTCTGGAAGCGGACGAGGTTCAGTGACGCCAGGTTGCAGGCCGTGTCGTCGAGGAACATGTACTCCGAGCAGGGGTTGCTCGCGTTGATGCGGCCGTCCTCGGGGCAGGTGTGCCACTCGTTGATCGTCGAGTCGAACTGCAGACCAGGATCCGCGCACGACCAGGCGGCGTACGCGATCTTCTCCCACAGGCCGCGCGCGTCGATCTCGGCCGCGACGGCGCCGTCGGTGCGGAACCGCAACTTCCACGGTGTGCCGGTCTCGACACACTCGAAGAACGAGTTCGGCACGCGGACGGAGTTGTTCGAGTTCTGGCCGGAGACCGTGACGTAGGCCTCGCTGTCCCAGTTGGTGTCGTACTCGGTGATGTCGACCGCGCGGTAGCCCTGCGAGCCGAGTTGCAGCGCGCGCTGCAGGTAGGCTTCGGGCAGACACGCGGCGCGCGCGTTGGCGAGCGCGGTGCGGAGCTTCGCGTTCTCCGCTGGCTTGGTGACCGGCTTGGTCTCCCCGTCGACCTCGACCAGACAGGCCTCGAGGATCTCGCGCACGTGACGCTTCATCAGCTTGGAGCCGGCGACGAGCGCCGCGACCTTCTGCTCCTCGGTGACCTTCCAGTCGATGAACTGCTCGATGTCCGGGTGATCGAGGTCGAGGCAGACCATCTTCGCCGCGCGGCGCGTCGTGCCGCCGGACTTGATCGCGCCGGCGGCGCGATCGCCGATCTTCAGGAACGACATCAGCCCGGACGACTTGCCGCCGCCTGACAGCGGTTCGTTCGCGGCGCGCACGTTCGAGAAGTTCGTGCCGGTGCCCGAGCCGTACTTGAACAGGCGCGCCTCGCGCACCCA
>JAGQQZ010000267.1 GCA_020425915.1 Planctomycetota bacterium
ACCGTCGTGGTCGACGTCGCCCAGGGCGACCTCACCGGGTCGCGTGCCGACCGCGAGGGTCGTGGGCGCCGACAACTGGACCTGGGCGGTGGCGGACGCGGCGGCGAGGATCGCGCCGACGGAGCAGCGCACGAAAGGAGTCATCGAGGATTTCATCTAGCAACCTGCTGGTTCGGGGTCGGATCGAGCGAACGCTCGCTCGGGTCGGCGAATCGCCGGGAGTTGTCGGGTGGCGCAGACGCAACGGTCGTGCCACGCCGAACTCGGCCTCGCCGCGTCCGCGAACCGCACGCCGGACGATGCGCCGTGGCCAGATCCCGAACGCGGCGACGTTGACCTCCTCGCCGCCGGGTCGTCGAATGCTCGTGTGCGGATCCACGGCCGCCGTCTGACATGCAGGAGATCAGTGCGCTCGAGCTGGCTGCGCGACCGAAGGTCATCCTGAATCTCCTCGGCAGTCTGCTCGGGGCGTTGAGCGCGCTTTGCGTCGTGCCGGCGGGGGTGGCGTTCGGATGCGGAGACGGAGAGCCGGCGCTGGCGTTCGCGGCCGTCGCATTGGTGACGGGTGCGATCGGTTACGGATTGCGGCGGCTGCAGCCGACCCGCTCGATCCAACGCAACGAGGCATTGGTCGTGACGGCGGCGATCTTCGTGCTGGCGGCGGTCGTCATGACTCCGCCGTTGCTGGCGTACGGACTCTCGGCGCGGGATGCGTTCTTCGAGGCGGTGTCCGGCGTCACGACGACCGGCCTGACGACGCTCCGGCGCGTGCAGGACATGCCGGACTCGTTCGTGTTCGCGCGGGCCTGGATGCAGTGGTTCGGTGGTCTCGGCATCGTCGCGCTGACGATCGTGTTCGTGCTCGAGCCCGGCATCGCGGTGCGCCAGCTCGGCGGCGAGGCGAACGACTCCCCGTCGGAGAGCACGCGGCACCGCGCGCGGCGCATCCTCGTCGCCTACCTCGCGCTGACGTCGTTCGGCATCCTGGTGTTGTGGGTGCTCGGCCTACGCCCGTTCGACGCGGTCAACATCGCCATGGCCTCGGTGTCGACGGGTGGCTTCGCGCCGCACGATGACAGCATCGCCGCGTTCCAGTCGCCGACGGTGCACATGGCGGTCATGGGTCTGTCGTTCCTCGGAGCGCTACCGTTGCCGCTCTACCTCGCACTCCACCACCGTCGGATCCCGTGGAGTCGATTCTGGGAAGTGCCCGCGCTGCTCGTGTTCGGCGTCGTGGCGTCACTGCTGATCGCCATGTTGCAGCCCGCGGGCAACTCCTTCGAGCAGGCGCTGTTCCTCGGGTTCTCGGCGCAGAGCACGACCGGCTTCTCGCTCGGCACGACCGACATCGGCGCCGCGGCCAGCCTCGTCGTCGTCGTCTCGATGCTCACGGGCGGCTGCGTCGCGTCCACCGCCGGTGGCGTGAAGATGCTCCGCACGCTGATCCTCGCGCGCGTGTTGCGCTGGCAGGTCCAGTCGACGCACCTGCCACCCGATGCGGTCGCCGCGCCGCGCCTCCGCGGCGAACGCCTCGACGCCGGCGAGATCCAGCAGGCGTTGGTCATCGTCCTGCTGTTCGTCGGCGTCGTGCTGGCGTCGTGGTGGGCGTTCCTGTTGGCTGGCCACGATCCGGTCGACGCGCTGTTCGAAGTCGCATCGGCCACGGGCACGGTCGGACTCTCGAGCGGCATCACGGCCCCTGACTTGTCCCTCGGCCTGCGGTCGGTACTCTGCGCCGACATGCTGCTCGGCCGGCTCGAAGTGATCGCGTTCCTCGTGCTCGTCGCACCGTCCACCTGGCTCGGCAGGAAGGCCACCTGAGATGCGAATCGTGTTCGTCGGCGCCAGCCCCCTGACCCTGAAGACGGCGGCCATCGCGGCCGAGCGCGGCGCGGAGGTCGTGATCATCGACCGCGACGAGAAGGAACTCGACGCCCTCGCGTCGATCCTCGATTGTGGCCGCCTGCTCGGTGACGGGACGCGCCCCGCCGTGCTCAAGCAAGCGGATCCCAAGGGCTCCGACGTCCTGTTCTGCCTGACCGACGACGACCCGACGAACATCATCGCCAGCCTCGTCGGCAAGTCACTCGGCTTCGCGCGGGTCGTGACCCAGATCGAGGACGAGGAGTTCGAACACATCTGCCTGGAACTCGGCCTCGTGGACACGGTCGTCCCGGCCCGCACCGTCGGCCGTCACCTCGCGGACCTGGCCGAGGGTCGCGACCTGATGGAACTCCACGCGGCGATCAAGGGCGACGCCCGCGTGTTCCTGTTCGTCGCCCGCGAGGAGGACGCGGTGGCCGTGCGCGACCTGAAGCTGCCCGAGGACGCCCGCGCCTCCCACTTCTACCGCGACGGCGAGCTGCATTTCGCCGACCCGGACGTGCCGCTGAAGAAGGGTGACGAAGTCGTCGTCATCGTACGCAGCGGTGGTCTCGACGCGTTGCGCGAGCGTTGGGATTCCCACAACGGCTGAGACAGCCGGCCCCGCCGCCAGGACCCGATCCCGAGTCTAGCTTTGCATTGCAAAGTTTGATACGTTGGCGAGATGGTTCTCCGTCTCCCGTCGTCGATGGCGCGCGCGCCGCAACTGCCGGATCGCCGCACGACGGCGCCCGTGCCGTATCGCGCGCTGCTCGTCAATCCGTTCTATCCGAAGGACCCGAACGCGAGCTTCGGCAAGCACGTGCTGACTCCGTCGCTCGCGCTGACGAGCATCGCGGCTGCGACGCCGTCGCCGTGGCAGGTCGAGTACTGGGACGAGAACCTGCTGCAGGGCCCCCCGCCCATCGAACCGTTCCCGGAAGTCGTCGGCATCACCGTGCACCTGACGTTCGCCGAGCGTGCGTTCGAGCTCGCGCGCTTCTACCGCCGCCGCGGCGCCATCGTCGTGTTCGGCGGGCTGCACGTGCTGTCGTGCCCTGACGAATGCCGGCCGCACGCCGACGCGATCGTGCTCGGCGAAGGGGTCCGAGCCTGGCCCGAGATCCTGCGCGACGTCGAGAACGATCGCCTGCGACCGGAGTACCACGGCTCGTTCCGCGAGCCCGCCTACGCTGCGGACCCACCGCCGGCGCGCCACCTGCTGCCGCGGCGTTCGTTCCTGACGACGACGAGCCTGATCGCGACGCGGGGCTGTCACAATCGCTGCGGATTCTGCTACCTCGCGACCGACGGGCTGAAGATCCCCTACCAGATGCGCGCGCCGGACCAGGTCGCGGCCGAGTTCGCGGCGGACGGACAGCCTTACGGCGTGTTCACCGACAACAACCTCGGTTCGCGTCCCGACTACCTGCGGGCGTTGTGCGCGGCGCTGCGGCCACGGAACAAGATCTGGAGCGCAGCGGTGACGATCGACGTCACCGACGACCCGTCGCTCGTTCGCGACATGGCACTCGCCGGTTGCACCGGCGTGTTCATCGGCTTCGAGTCGCTGGCCGCGAGCAACCTCGACGCCGCGCGCAAGAAGACACCGCGGCCGGACGACTACGCGCGCCGCGTCCGGATCCTGCACGATCACGGCATCCAGGTGAACGGCAGCTTCGTGCTCGGCTTCGACGAAGACGGTCCCGACGTGTTCGCACGCACCGTCGATTGGATCGAGAAGGCGCGCCTCGAATGCGCCACGTTCCACATCCTGACGCCGTACCCGGGCACACCGCTGTTCCGGCAGCTCGAGCGCGACGGCAGATTGCTACACCGCGACTGGTCCCGCTACGACACCGCGAACGTCGTCTTCCGCCCGGCGCGCATGACGGTCGAGCAGCTTCAGCAGGGTTACGAGTGGTGCTACCGAACCCTGTTCTCGCTCGGCTCGATCTGGCGGCGACGGCCGCTCGGCTGGCGCGCGGTCCCGGCGTACGTCGCGATGAGCCTGCTCTACAAGAAGGGCAACTGGCTGTGGCCGTTCCTGATCCGCCATCGCCTGGTGCACACCGTGTGGCGGCCACTGATCGAGATCTCGCGCTGGCGTCATCTACGCTTCCGACGACGCCTCGCCGCCCGCGGCGAGCACGCTGGCGCAGGCGTCGGCACGTGCGTGTCGGCCGGTGTGTAGATCG
>JAGQQZ010000019.1 GCA_020425915.1 Planctomycetota bacterium
CCGCGCTCGCCACGACCTCGAAGGGGACACGGAACTCGAACCGATCCCCTTCGCGCGTGACCGGCTCGAACTCGCTGCGCCCGACGACGAGCTGCACCGGATCCCGGGCCGTCAGCGGGAGCGTGCAACGGAGCGCCAGGTCGACCGGCTGCCCGTACTCGACGAGGACCTCCGGCGCCAGCGCTCCGAACGGAGCCTCGACGTACCAGAATGCGGCCACCTCGCGAACTTCGTGATCGTCGACCTGGCCACAGATCGGCGCCTCGCGGTCACCGCGCCAGATCTCGACCCGGCGACCGAGCACGTCGAACAACTCGAGCCCGAGCACGTTGCGACCGCGCTTCAACGGCAGACGCTGGACGACGGGACCTTGCGCGGTCACGGGCGGGACGAATTCTCGTGGCGTGAGAACGGCCTCGGAGCCGATCCAGATGCGTCCCGTGAGCATGCGTCGATCCTCGACGTCCCAGGCCCAGTCGGCGGCGGACAGGGTTCCATCCGCGTCGCGGCGCAGGATCGCGGCGTCGACCAGCTCGTCGAGGAATCGCGAATCTCCGATCGCGGGGATCCGCACTCGTGCGGGCTCCCGCCGAACGACGAGTTGGATCGGGTCCACATCCGTCTCTCCGTCGGGCACGCCGATCGTTCCGAGTTCGAGGCGCAGCCGATACTCGCCGCTGGGCAACTCCGGCACGTCGACGCGAAACCGTGATTCGCCCGATGCTTCGACCGGCACGACATGCGCGTCGCCGTCGGACTCGTCGACGGACACTTGCCGCAACCGATAGAGCTCACTGCACTCGATCGACAGACCGAACTCGGAACCGTCGGAGAAGATCCCTTCGCGCCACTTCACCGCACGGCCGTCGGCGATCCGCACCTGCAGCCCTGGATCGCTCGCGAGGAACCGCCACTCCTCGGCGTACTCCCGGCTGAAGTTGCCCCAGGCGTCTTCGAGGCGCAGCCGATACGTCCCGTCGGGGAACTCTCGATTCGTGGGCCCCAGCACGACATCGATGCGATCCCCCAGTTCGCGCACCGATCGAACCGGCACGGGTCCGTGTGGACCTCGGACGGCAACCGCGAGTCCGGATTCTTCCGCCTGGAGCACGATCCGCACCGACGCACCACCGCCATCGAACGTCACCACCTTCGGCACGGAACGGATCTCCGGAGCTCGCAGATCGAAGTGCGCGAATCGCAATGGCTCGGATCGACCGAGATTGCCGGCGGCGTCCGACGCCTCGGCCCAGATTTCGACGGGACCGAGATCCTCGAAGCCCGGGAACGTCGCGCCGAGGAGAGAACGTGCGTCGAGGATCGAACGCGTCACCGGGAACCGCACTTCCGAGGACGCCGCCCGCACGACGATGCTCGATTCCGCCAAGTCGCCGGCATCGTTGACCTCGCACCGGAATCGCGTCGCGCCGACGAGCGCCGCCGATCGAGCGACGTCGCCGTCGACAACGAGTTGCACGTCCGGTGCGTCGTCGTCGATGCGCACGCTCGCGAAACCGAGCGGCGGGGCACCGGGCACTTGCAGCACCAGATCGACCGGGCCCACTCGTGAGTGAGCCGCAATGCGCTCGACGACACCGCGGAACACCGAATCCTCGATCGACAGGACGAACTCGGACCCGCGCACCTTCGGCTCGAGGCGAGTGGTCTCGAAGTCACGGCCCTGCGCCGACACGACGAGTTCGAGGTCGCCGGGATCGAACCCGCCGTAGTCGAACCGCAACGTGTCCAGCGCGGTCGAGCGGATGCTCTGCACCGAAGTCGCCTCCGGTGCCGCGGCGAACGCCACCGGCGAGCGCGGATGCACGCTCACGTAGCGCGGCGTCGACGAACTGAAGGCGGCAGCCGACAGCCCGATCCCGGCCATCGCCACGGCGACGGCGAGGCCTCGGAGCAGCCGGGATCCACCCGCGCTGCGGATGCGAACGAGTTCCCCGAGCACA
>JAGQQZ010000268.1 GCA_020425915.1 Planctomycetota bacterium
CGGGGCAGGCGGGCGAGCCCGCTTCTGCCTCAGAGCCGATCGCTCGCGAGCCTCGACGACCGAGCGCCACCCGCTCGATCGGAGTCTCCAGCCTCCGCACGCACGCTCACGCGCGCGGCGCCCGTCGCTACTTCGAGACCTTCTTCGAAGCCGACTTCTTGGCGGTCTTCTTCTTCGCCGCCTTCTTCGTCGTCGACTTCTTGGCCGCGGCCTTCTTGGTCTTCTTCTTCGCCGGTCCCTTCGCGGAACGTTCGGCAAGGAGCTCGACGGCGCGCTGCAGATTGATGTCCGCGATCGCCTCGCCCTTCGGCACGGTCGCATTGACCTTGCCGTCGGTGATGTAGGGCCCGTAGCGACCGTCGAGGACCTTGACCGCCACCTTGTTCTCCGGGTGCTCGCCGAGCTCCTTGAGGACCTTGGCCTGACGGCGAGCGCCGCCGCGGCGCTTGGGCTCGGCGAACAGCTCGAGCGCGCGCTTCAGGTCGATCTTCAGCAGGTGATCCTCGGGCGGGATGCTGCGCGTCTCCTTGTCCCAGCGCAGGTACGGACCGAAGCGACCGTTGTACGCGAGGATGTCCGCCTCCTCACCCGGGCCGTCGTCGGTGTCCGGAGTCTTGGCCGAGCCGAGGCTGCGCGGCAGCGCGAGGACGGCGAGCGCGTCCTCGAGCGTGACGGTGTCCTCGTCCATGTCGGCGAGGAGTGACGCCATCTTCGGCTTCTCGTCGCCGAGCGTCTCCGCATCGCCGCGTTGGAAGTAGGGGCCGAAGCGACCGTTCTTGACGTAGATCGGCAGGCCGGTCTCCGGGTCGGAGCCGAGGCTCTTCGGGCCTTCCTTGGCCTTGGCGATGAGTTCGATCGCCTTGTCCTTGTTCAATTCGTCGGGCGCGATGCCGTCCGGCAGGCTCGCCGACGTGCCGCCGCACGCGAGGAACGGTCCGTAGCGGCCGACGCGGACCTCGACCGTCTCGCCGTCGAGCTCGCCGAAGTCGTACTCGCTGAGCGTGCACACCGAGCGCGGGTCGATCTTCTCCTCGACCTCGGTGATGCGGTCGCGGAGCCCGGGCTTGCCGTTGCCGTTGACGAAGAACCGCTTCAGGTAGGTGACGCGCTGCTCGCGACCGTTGCTGATCTCGTCGAGGTCGTCCTCCATCTTCGCGGTGAAGGTGTAGTCGACGAGGTAGTTCAGGTACTCGTCCATCAAGTTGTACACCGCGAACGCGGTGAACGTCGGGACGAGCGCCGAGCCCTTCTTGAAGCAGTACTCACGGCGCAGGATCGTGTCGATGATCGCCGCGTAGGTGCTCGGTCGGCCGATGCCGCGCGCCTCGAGTTCCTTGATCAGGCTCGCCTCGGTCAGTCGCGCCGGCGGCTTGGTCGTGTGGCCCTCGGGGACGATCGCCTTCGACGGCACCGTGTCGTCGACCTTGACGTTCGGCAGGATCTTGTCGTCTTCTGCCTTGTCGGTCTGGCTGTCCGCCGACTGCATGACGTAGGCGAGGCGGAAGCCTGGGAACTCGATCACGCGGCCGGTCGTGGTGAACTCGGCGTCGTCGATCGTGAGCGTCAACGTCGTGCGCTTGCCCGTGGCGTCGCGCATCTGGCACGCGACGGTGCGCTTCCAGACGAGTTCGTACACCCGACGCTCGTCGTCGCCCATGTCGGCGCCGAGCGCTTTCGGATCGGTGAACTGGTCGCCGGCCGGACGGATCGCCTCGTGGGCTTCCTGCGCGTTCTTGACCTTGGTCTGGTAGGCGCGCGGTTGCTCCGGCAGGTTCTGCTTGCCGTAGGTCTTCTCGATGAGGTTGCGCGCCGCGGCGATCGCCTGCGTCGACAGCGTCGTCGAGTCGGTTCGCATGTAGGTGATGTAGCCGTTCTCGTACAGGCGCTGCGCGGCGCGCATCGTGCGCTTCGCCGTGAAGCCGAGCTTGCCACCGGCTTCCTGTTGCAGCGTGCTCGTCGTGAACGGCGGCGACGGGCGTTGCGTGAACGGCTTCTGTTCGAGGCCGGTCACGGTCGCGGCCTTGCCCTCGAGGCGCTCGGCGAGTTGCTTCGCGAGCTCCTCGGTCAGGTGCAGCTTGTCGTCGGACTTGAGCTTGCCGGTCGTCTGCTCGAAGTCCTTGCCGATCGCGAGGCGCTTGCCACCGACCGTCGAGAGCGACGCCGAGAAGTCACCTTCGGGGCCGTCGAACGTGCCCTCGATGCTCCAGTAGTCAGCTGCGACGAACGCCATCCGTTCGCGTTCGCGTTCGACGATCATCCGTACGGCGACGCTCTGCACGCGGCCGGCCGACAACTTCGGTTTGATCTTCTTCCAGAGCAGCGGCGAGACCGAGTAGCCGTAGAGCCGGTCCATGATCCGGCGGGTCTCCTGCGCTTCGACGAGGTCCGAGTTGATGTCCCGCGGGTTCTCGAGCGCGGCCTCGATGGCCGTCTTCGTGATCTCGTGGAACACGAGGCGCTTGACCTCGACCTTCGGGTTCAGCTCCTCGACGAGGTGCCAGGAGATGGACTCACCTTCGCGGTCTTCATCGGTCGCGAGGTAGAGCTCGCTGCATTCCTTGACGAGCTTCTTGAGCTTCCGCATGTGGTCGCGCTTGTCCTTCGGCACGACGTACAGCGGTCGGAAGTCGTCGTCGACGTCGATGCCGAGGCGAGCCCATTTCTCCTTCTTGAACTTCGCCGGGATCTCGGTCGCGTTGGCCGGCAGGTCGCGCACGTGGCCGACGCTGGCCTCGATCATGAAGTCCTTCCCCAGGAACTTGGAGATCGTCCGGGCCTTGGCCGGAGACTCCACGATGACGAGCGGACGCTTGGTGGATTTCTTCGTTGCCATCGGTGGTGGGGGCGAGGTTTGACCGGATCGGGGGGTACTGTCAACACTGTCGTCCGCCCCGTCGGGTGAGGTGAAGGAGACCGGTTCGGGCAATTTTGCCGGATGCACCTGGGCGTTGTTCCGCGAGCCGAACGGGCCATCATGGGCGCGTGAGCGGTTCTCGACCCACGCAAGGCCGGTTGTTCACGGCCGCCGAAGCGCGCCGACGGGACGTCGCCGAACTCCACGAGGAGCTGCGAGGTTTTCGGGATTTCGGCTCCACGAGCGCGGTCGGCAGCACCGAACCGACCGGCGGTGGAGCCCCGGTACCGACGTACGCCAACGAGTTCTGGACCGCCAAGCAGCGCGCGGCGCACTCGCTGCACGAGGTCTCGTACCGCGCTTGCTTCAAGCCGCAGCTGCCGCGGTTCTTCGTCGAACGGCTGACGGAGGCGGGCGACCTCGTCCACGATCCGTTCCTCGGCCGTGGCACGACCGCGCTCGAGGCGGCGTTGTGTGGACGGGTGCCGACCGGGACCGACGTCAACCCGCTGAGTCGCGTGCTGCTCGAGCCGCGACTCCGCCCACCGACGCGAGAACAGGTCGCGAGTCGGCTCGAGCGGATCGACTTCGGCGCGGTCGAGCGACCGGGGTCGGACGAGCTGCTCGTCTTCTACCACCCCGACACGCTGCGCGAGATCGAGAGCCTGCGGTTGGCCGTCGGCGATTCCGACGACCCGGTCGACGCGTGGATCCGGATGGTCGCGGTCAACCGACTGACCGGCCACTCGCCGGGCTTCTTCTCGGTCTACACGCTGCCGCCGAACCAGGCCGTGAGCGTCGCGGCGCAACACAAGATCAACGAGCGTCGCGAACAGACGCCGCCGCGCCGAGACGTCGCGAAGCTGATCCTGCGCAAGTCCGATTCGCTGCTCGCACACTGCGACGTCGAGACGCGCGCGCGCCTCGCGACCGTCGCGAAGCGCGCGCGGATCCTCACCGGCGAGGGTGCGTCCTCGCCCGACATCGCGCCTGGCAGTGTGTCGCTGGTCGTGACATCGCCGCCGTTCCTCGACGTCGTTCAGTACAAGGCCGACAACTGGCTGCGCTGCTGGTTCTGCGGCATCGATCCGGACCAGGTCTCGATCACGCACCTCGCGAAGATCGAGGCCTGGCAGGCCGCGATGACCGACGTCATGCGCGAACTCCATCGGATCGTCCGCCCTGGCGGCGTCGTCGCGTTCGAGGTCGGCGAGGTCCGCGGTGGCAAGGTGAAGCTCGAGGAGGTCGCGCTGCGCGCGGGCCTCGACGCGGGCTTCGCCGCCGAGTTCGTGTTGATCAACGTGCAGCAATTCACCAAGACCGCGAACTGTTGGGGCGTCGACAACAACACGAAGGGAACGAACTCGAATCGGATCGTCGTGCTCGCGCGGCGTTGAGCCGCGTGGAACGTTCACCCGACTTCCTGCACGGCACGTCGTCGCTCGCGGCGATCGGAATCTGGCTCGACGGCTTTCGTCTCATGCCCGTGCACACGCGCTTCTGGGGTCGCGGTGCACTCGGCCACGGGATCTACCTCACGCGGTCGCTCGAATGGGCCATCGAGTTCACCCGTGACTTCGCGAACACCGGCAGCGGCGTCGTGGTTCGTGTGGAACTCGGACCGGGCAGTCGGTTGTTGTGGCTCGACGGGAACTTCGATCCGAACACGATCGAATCGCTGCGCCGCGAGTTCGGTGCCGAGGTGCTTCGTCCGGACTTCCACAAAGCCATCCCGGCCAACAAGCATCTGCGAACGCGCGAACTCATCGACCTGCTGAACTACCTGCACGCGCGGAAGTCCGGCGCTGGATTCCTGTGGAAGGTGGGTTGGGCCGGTGTCAGCGGAGTTCGTTCGCAGCTGCGTCGGGCGAAGTACTCGGGATTCGGCTGTGCGACCGACGACCTGGGCATCGTCGCGTTCGATCCGGCAAACCTCGTCGCACGCAGCTTCGAGCGGGTCACGTCGAGCGGCGCGCTCGAGCCGGCGCAGCCCGAGTGGTTGCTCGCGAACTCGGTCCTGCGATTGCGCGAGCTCCGAAGCGACGTCGACGAGATCATGCGGGATCCGAACTTCGAGGGGTTCTCGGCGGCGGAGATCTCGGAGGTGCGCCGAGAACTGCGGGCGGCGCTTGCGCAGGTGGAGAGGTTCGCGGGGCGGTACGGTCTCGAATTGCCGGAGTTGGGGTGATGGTGTGATGGTCGTCGAAGCTCGCGAGCGCTCGGGCTCGAAGGCGAA
>JAGQQZ010000269.1 GCA_020425915.1 Planctomycetota bacterium
AGCCCCGACGACATCACCTCCCGAATCGCCTACGGACCAACCGTGACCGCAATCCCCTGCGACAAGTCCACACACAAGAACGACGGGGCCGCCACGCACGCACTCTGCGCACACAACTCGAAGCCGATCGGCAATCCAGGCCCGGCAACCAAGTCCCCCGTCACGCTCCCCCACGTGTCGGAGATCACGTAGTAGCAGTACGCGCACCCGATCGGCGGCGGGAGCAGCAGCGGCGACTCCGCGCACGCACCGAAGAACGTGACGACAGGCCCGAAGCAGGGCAGCGAGAACGCCGGAGCGTGCAGAGCCAGACCCGAACTCGCGGACGGCGGACTCAGATGCGTGATCGCTCCTTCCCCTGGACAGCCGGTCAGTGGCTCCATTCCGGACTCGGTACCGAACACATAGGCCGCGCCGGTATCCGACGTCGCGGGAGACACGTCGTTCGGATCCCCGCCGATCCCGACCGAACTCCCGTTCTCCCCTGGCGCCGTGACGAGCACGGTTTGCTCGTAGGTCGACACAGCGGTCCCGAAGCGCGCATCGGAAGCCGCGTTCGGGGCCTTCAGGTACGCGACGTGCGTCCACGTCGAGCCATCGCGACGGTACGCGTACGCAGCACCGGCTTCGACGGCATCGTTGTTGGAGCCGTCACCGTCGACCGAGTTCGCGTCACTGTCCTCGATTCTGCATCCGACGACAGCCGTGTCTCCCTGGATCGCGACGGACTCGCCGAAGTTGTCGCCCACTTCGGTGTTCGATGCTTTCAGGTAGGCCTGCTGAGACCAAACGCCGCCGTTCCGGACGAACACGTAGGCCGCTCCGGAATCGATGTCGCCGACCGGTGTCTGGTCACCGTTCACGCCGGTGGCCAAGCCGTCTTCTCGGAACGCACCGACGATCGCCGTGTCGCCATCGAGCGCGACGGCGTTCCCGAAGTTCGCGTTCGTGTCCGGGTTGGACGCCTTGAGGAACGCCTGCTCCGACCACGAGCTGCCGACGCGCACGAAGACGTAGGCGGCTCCAGACCCGTGCATGTCATTGTTCTGGGCCCCGTTCACGCCGGCGGAGCTGCTGGATTCGATTCTCGCCCCGACGATCACGGTGTCGCCGCTGATCGCCACGGACTGGCCGAACGAGTCGTTGTTCCCGCTGTTCGACGCTTTGAGATACGCCTGCTGCGACCACGTCCCGTTGTCGCGAACGAAGACGTACGCCGCTCCGACGTCCTCCCCGCCGTTCCCTTGCACCCCCTGGTTCACGCCATCCGCAAGACTGTCCTCGCCCGACGAGCCGACGACGATCGTGTCGCCGGAAACCGAGACGGAACGACCGAATTGATCGTCGGCGTCCGGATTCGATGCCTTCAGGTACGCCTGCTGCGTCCAGGTCGTGCCGGACCGGACGAACACGTAGGCGGCGCCCGAGTTCTGTTCGGTCTGGTCGAACTCGTCCCCGTCGACGCCCGCCGAACCACCGTCCTCGAAGTACGCTCCGACGACGATCGTGTCGCCGGACACGTCGACCGAGATCCCGAATCTCTCGTCGCCGTGAATCGTCGAGGGCTTGAGGTAGGCCTGCTGCACCCACGTGCCGTTCTCACGCACGAACACGTACGCCGCACCCGAGAAGAACGCCGAATTGTCGGACTGGTCGCCATCGACCCCGGCCGACGCGCTCGATTCTCGGATGCAACCGACGACCGCCGTGTCACCCGAGATCGCGCAAGACACTCCGAATCCATCGACGGGGTCCGGGTTCGAGGACTTCCAGTACGACTGGAAGAAGTACGCGGGCGGGGGCCCCGCCTGCTGCGCGAACGCGGGCACGGAAACGTAGACGAGACTGAGTGCGAGCCTTGGAATCATGTGGAGGCCGATGGTGCGGACACGACGTGACGATCATAGACGTCGACGCGGTCCCGTGTCGGATCCGCACGAGTTCGAGCGAGCGCCCCCGAAGGCCATCGACGAACTCCCCTCGAGCGTGAGGAACTGGCGCGATGATCGGACTACGATTCGGCGCAATCCTCAGCCCAATCCTCATGCCCCGGATCCACACCACCATCGCTCTCGCCGCTCTCGCCGCAACATCGTCGCTCTCCGCGCAGGATCAACTCGTCAAGCAAGCCCTGACGAAGATCGCTGCCGTCGAGAGCGCGCTCGACGGCCTCGCCAACGGCGACGTCCAGGCCGCGAACCAGCTGCTCGCCGACCTCAAGTGGGCGACCAAGCGGCTGAACGCCGCCTACAAGAAGGACACGACGCACTGGAAGGACGCCGCCGCGCGCCTAGAGGCAGCGGACAAGGCGATTCGCGCCAAGGCTGCGGCGCCCAAGGCCGGGGAACCGGCCAAGGAAGAGGCGAAACCGAAGGCGGACGGGCCGAACGAGCAGCCGACGAAGGAAGCCCCCGACGGGCCGGTCGTCGGCGAGCTCTTCGTGAAGTTGCAGCAGCTCGACAAGGAAGTGAACAACGGCTTCCACAACCTCCAGTTGCTGAACAAGACCTTCATGGGCGACGCCTATCGCGTCGGCTCGACCGCGAAGGAGATCGCGAAACTCCAGGCTCGGCTCGCGGAGTTCCCGAGCGGTGACGACAACGTCAAGCTCGTCGCGGCGAACCTCGCGAAGTTCGAGAACCTGTTCGAGACGTGGAAGGCCGAGTACAAGGCCGACGTCGACGCGGCGAACGCACTGACCGAGAAGCTCGACGCGTTGAAGGCCAAGTACGCCTCGGACGCCGTGCCAGGCCCGATGTACTGGCCCTACGAGCGCGACAAGCTCGGCACCTGGGCAGCCTGCACGCGCAAGCTGCTCGACCAACTCCCGGCCGACATCGCGGCGATCCAGTCGGCGACCGAGAACTCGATCGTCGGCAAGCGCGCCAAGGACATGCTGCACTGGGTCGGGCGCAGTATCCCCGAACGCCTGAACGAACAGGTGTCGAAGGTCCGCTACGCCTGCGACGGCGCGGTGCGCGACTCCCTCGCCACCGCCAAGTCGCTGCGCGAGATCGCTCCGGACGACAGGAACGCGATCATCAATCGAGTGCTCGCCGAAGGCGCGCTGGACCGGAGCATGGCCATGTTGCAGCAGGGCCTCGAGGCCATCGACATGGCGGCCACGCTGGACGTCGAGCTCGAGGCGACCGACGCACCCGATCGAGCTGCACAGCGCCGCGAAGTCGAGCAGACGATCGACGTGCTACGGGCGCTCGCGAAGTCCGCGCTGGCCGAGGTCCGGATGCCGAAGTCGGTCCAGGCGGACGACAAGACCCTGGAGGAGCTGACCAAGGTCGCGCGCACGACGCTGGCCAAGGAGAAGTACGGCACGAACCCGATCGAGCGACTCGTCGTGACTTCGACTCCGCAGCGCAAGGAGAAGAAGGAGGGCACGATCCAGGGCACGACGACCGGCGCGACGATCACCACGTACCACTACGTGTGGGACGAGTACCGAGTCGTCACGGCCGAGAAGGTCGGCGACGACGTGTGGATCTACCACAACCTGCTGAAGTTCTACCACTCGTCCGATTCGGTCACGCCGCAGGGCGTTTGGATCCTGAGCCGACGCTTCCAATCGACGCAGATCCTGCCCGAGAACCTCGGCAAGTAGCCGGGCTCCGGGAACGTTCCGGGCTAGTGCACGAACGGAATCACGATGCCTTCGGACAGTGCGACCCCGGTCGGGTTGGCTCCCGGGGCGACGAGGGCCCACTGGAAATACAGCGTCAGCCTGAAGTTCGGCGGCACCTGGATCGGCACGTAGCTCGTGAACGCGGCGTCGAAGCGCAAGGCCGACACGGAGGAGGGCACGGAATCGCCGTCCGTCTCCCGGCGACCGAAACTACACTCCGGGCGTGTGCCGTTTCATCGTCTACCTCGGCCAACCGATCGGGCTCGGCGAACTACTGATCGAGCCGGTCAACTCGCTGATCCATCAGAGCTTCCACAGCTACGCGAGTCGGTCGCCGGTCAACGCGGACGGCTTCGGCATCGGCTGGTACTCGGAACAACGCCGGTCGACGCCGGCACTGTTCCGTTCGATCTCGCCGGCGTGGAGCAACCACAACTTGCGGCGGATCGCCGGCGCGACGTTCACCGATGTGGTCCTCGCGCACGTCCGAGCCGCGTCGACGAACACGTGGGTCAGCGAAGCCAACTGCCATCCGTTCGTCCATGATCGCTACCTGTTCATGCACAACGGCGAGGTCGGGGGCTTCCGAGCGGTTCGTCGGAAGTTGCTGAGCGCCCTGTCGGACGGCGCGTTCGAGACCATCGAGGGCTCCACGGATTCGGAACACGTGTTCGCGCTGTTCCTCGATCGGCTGTACGGGATCGACGCCGTCGGCGTCGATCGGCTCGCGATCGCGCTGCGCGCGACGATCCGAGCGCTCGAGACCCTCGCCGAGGAGTGTGGCGTCGACGAGCCGTCGACGCTCAACCTCGCGATCAGCGATGGCCGGTGCGCCGTGGTCTCGCGCTACAGCAGCGCGGTGGATCGCGAGTCCGCGCCGTCGCTGTACTACCACACCGGACACCGCTATCGCTGCCGCAGCGGGGCCTGCGAGATGGTGTCGGCACGCCCCGGCGAACACGACGTCATCGTCAGCTCGGAACCGTTGAGCGAGGACGAGGGCTGGGAAGAGGTTCCACCGAACCACTTCGCGCTCGTCGACGAGGCGCGCGCGCTGCGATTGGAGCCGATCTGATCCGGCCGAGTCCCGAGTGCGCAGCGGTCGACGCCGGAAACGCCACCTACCACTACTCGATCTCGAACCGCAGCGTGCGGCTCAGGTCGACGATGCTGCCAGCGTCGAACACGGCGAACGCACTGAAGATCGCCACGCCCTGCAGCGCAGGCAGGTTCGGGATCACGAGGTGTGCCGTCGCCATTCCGTTGAA